>JANOJJ010000285.1:0-3918 GCA_031408155.1 Rubrivivax sp. | reverse complement strand
GCGCAGCGCCGCGTCATCGGCAATACGCCCAATCCGAGCGCCGGCCCCAGCACCAATGCGGAGCGGCTGAGCAGCGGGCTGCTGCTCGGGCGCGAGCCGCACGAGCCCACGTTCACGCGCAACGGCAAGGAATTGTGGGTGACGCTGCGCGGCGAGGACCGCATCGCCATCCTCGACGTCGAGCGCAGCCTACGCCAGCTCAAGGGTGCCGATGCCCCGGCCTCGTCGGCCGTGCGCCAGTTCCTGCCCACCATCAACGGCCCGGCGCAGGTGTGGTTCAACCGCGAGGGAAGCTTGGCATTCGTGGTCAGCCAGAAGGTGGCCAAGGTCGACGTGTTTCGCGTCGGCCTCGGCGCCGATGGCCATTCGCAGCCGCAGCGGCTCGCCACGCTCGACATCAGCGCGCAGGACAAGCCGGGTTTCACCCCCTTCATGAAGACCACGCCCAACGGCGCAGAGGTCTGGTTCTCGCACAAGCTGGCCGACGCCTTGTCGTGCCGGTCGACGCGTGAAGACTTTGACCTGCTGGACAGCGTGTCGCTGGGTGCAGGCGCGCGGCCGAATCACGTTGAGTTCGTCGCCAATGCCAAGGGTAGCGTGGTCTACGCCAGTCTGGCTCGGGTGGACGACGGCGGCCCGGCGGGCATTGCGTCGAGCCAGATCGCGGTCATCGACCGCAGCGCTGCCACCGGCCAGCGCAAGATGGTCGGCAGCTTCTTCACGCATGGCCGCGAGTCGCACGGCCTGTGGACCAACCCCGAGAACTCGCTGCTCTACGTGGCGCATGAGCAGGACGAACTACCTGGTACGCCCGGCGCCGGCCAAACGGTTTGCACCGCCTTCGATGTCAGCGACCCATTCAAGCCGGTGTTCGTGACGCAGATTGCGTTGGGCCATCTGGCGCTTCCGTCAGGCCAACTGCGCAGCAAGAAGAGCATCAATCTGGTCTATGTGCGCGTCGGCGTGAAGGGCCAGACGGCATGAACGCGGCTCGCAGTGGATCGCTGCTCGCCGCGGGCGTGGCTGCCACAGCGACGGCTGTGGCACTGGCCCTGACCGCCTTGGGGGGCTGCACCGAACCCGCCCCCCGGCCTAGCGCAACTGCTCACCATGGCCACGCGGCAGCCAGCGGCGCCGCCACCGCATTCCAGCGCGAGATGGACGTTTCGATGGCGCAGATGATGCAGGACATGCATGCCCCGGGCTACAGCGGCGATGCTGATGTCGACTTCCTGGCAATGATGATTCCCCACCACGCCGGCGCCGTCGACATGGCGCGACTCGTGTTGCAGCATGGCCGCGATCCGGCGACGCGCCAATTGGCCGAGGAGATCATTGCCGGACAGACCACCGAGATCGAGGGCATGACGCGGCGCCTGGCCGCGTTGCGCAAGTTCGGCGCGTCGGGTCGCATCGACGAGTTCCCGTCGCTTGGGGGACCCCGGGGGCCATAGGCCGGCCCGCCGGCCGGCAGCGCGCGCGGCCTGTGCGAGGACGACCTGATCAGGCCTTCTTCATCGGGCAGGTATTGATCCCCAGCAGCGGGTAGACCGGGCAAAAGCCGACCAGACCGGTGAGCAAGGGAACCGCGCCGATCCAGCCCCAGGCGCCCACCGTGCCCGTGGCCGCCAGGGCTATGAGTGCCAGGCCGCCGACGATTCGAAGTCCGCGGTCGATGCTGCCAACATTGAGTTTCATGCAGTGCCCCAGTGGTTTGATCGGCGTCTTGCCGATGTGCCGCACTGTGCGCCGCGGGCCAAGCGGCGTCTGTGACTGCAGTCACCGAGCGGCTGGTCCGCCGGCCTGTGCTCTCAGCGCACTGGCGTCCAGAATGTCCACGCGCTCGCGGCCCATGCCGATCCAGCCATCGCGCTCGAAGCGGGTGAGCTGCCGCGTCACGACATCGCGCACCGTTCCCAGCTCGTCGGCCAACGATTGATGCGTGCGCAGGATGGTGGCACCGTGGCCCAGCAGCGCGGCGGCCAGGCGCTGGTCCAGTTGCTGGAAGGCCACGGCCTCGACCAGCGTCATCATGTCGGCCAGGCGGTCGGCGAAGCTGCCGTACACGTAGCGGTGGAACGGTTCGTGCGCGGTCCAGCGTGCGAACGCCGCGGGTGAAAGGACCACCAGTTCGGTCGCCGTGACGGTCACGCCGTGCGCCACCAGCGGCAACCCCATGCACGGCGTGCCTTGCTCGAACAGCAACTTGCCCTCAGGCAGTTTGTGCACACCCGCCTGGGTGGCCAGAGCTCCATCACGCAGGGCCGGCGGCAGCTCGGCGAGCACGGGGTACAGCGACAGCAATCGCGCGGCCAGTGCGGTGGACGAGGGGATGGAGGAACGCGCGGTGCGTGGTGTCGGGATCATAGCGAGGCCACGCCGTCGCTGGGCGAGGAAGTCAGCGCCGGACGGTCCATCGAAACCGGAGGCGATGACCGGCGCCGTGTGACCCCGGTCACACAGCCCGGCGCGAGGCCACCCGGGTCACAGACCTCGGGCGCCGGCCTGCGCTGTGCGGCGGCAGATAAGCGCTCTCCGATCCTGGGCATCGTGATGCGCGAGACGCAGCGCAAGATCAAGCCGCCCGGCTTCGCGGCGACGAGCGCCAAGGCACTGAGCGATCTGATGATGTGGCTCGAACGCGCCGAGCGAGTGCGCACCCAGCGCAGGCACGACAAGAACAAGCTCTACGCGCTGCACGCGCCCGAGGTCGAGTGCATCGGCAAAGGCAAGGCCCGCAAACCCTACGAGTTTGGTGTGAAGACGGCGGTGGTCGTGTCGCATCCACACGGCTTGATGTTGGGCGCACGCAGCTTCCCAGGCAACCCGTATGACGGCCACATCCTCAGTGCGGTGCTGGAGCAGGCGACGAACATAGCTCAAGACCTGAACGTCACTGTGACCCAGGTCGTGGTTGATCTTGGCGAGGCCCGATTTTTCGACCCGGAATACGTTCAGCGTCGCGTCCCTGCGAGGGCTTTGTATTGCGCGTTACACGCGCCACCGGAGTCCACCCACCGGGTCAGGTCAGAGCACCTTGACCCCTGGCAGCTTGCGCATGCCTCGGTCGAAGGTCGCGGTGAAGTCGCAGCCCTGACGGGCATGCTTGGCGACGACCAGGCAGTCGGCAAATCCGCAAGAGCCCGCTTCGAACAGGGTGACGGCACCCGCGACGGCTTCGCGATCCTCGAAGGCGAACGCGGTCTCGTCCAACAGGCTGCGTACCGCGATCAACTGGGCGTCCTTGTCCTGGTCAAAGGCCGACCTCAGCGTCCAGACGGCTTCCACCAAGACGACATCCGTCACCAGCAACGAGCCGGGTGTACTGCCATGCTCGGCCAGCAGCGCATCGATGCGCTTGTTCTGCGCCGGGTCATCGTTGAGCCACAGGCGCAGAAGGATGTTGGTGTCGATGCCGATCATCGGCCGGTGGATTTGCGGCCCGCCTGGGTTGGGGCGTGTTTGTCCCGCAATTGCTTCGAGACCGCTTCGTCCATCTGCTCGACGGTCAGCGGTGCGGCATGCGGTGACTTGAGCAATCCACGGATGCGCCGAGCATCGGGCAAGACCCGCCGCGCGGTGATCGTGTTGTCCGCCTGAATCTGGAAGTCGAGGATCGCGCCCGCATCCAGGCGCAGGCGGTCACGTATTTCCTTGGGCAGCGTGAGCTGCCCCTTGCTGGTGAGTGTGGCGAACATGATCGAATCCTCTCAGGGCCTGACCGTTCCTTACATTCTATCGCAGTAAGGAATTCAGTGCTGTCCCCCTTCGCCCGGTCGTGTGGTGGCGGTTTGGCGGTGGCCGCATTGGATGCAAGGCGTGGACGAGCAGGCCCTGCCCAGAGGTCGAAGAAGTCCTTCATGCGGGTGTTGGTCATACCCAGAACGGTCACGGCGTGCAGCTTCTCGGCGACGACCG
>JANOJJ010000198.1:0-31462 GCA_031408155.1 Rubrivivax sp. | reverse complement strand
TCCAGGTTGACCTGCGACGGTTGGCCTTGTGCAGTTGCCAGTCGAACAGCACACAGACGCCGGCACTGCATGCGCGGCTGCGCAGACTGCAAAGTGTGCGCACCTATGCCTCGTCTTGAATGCGGACCGCCGCGAATGGGTGGTCGTGGTCGGCTGCCCTTGGGCCGGGTTCAGGCCGAACGCAGGCGCGCGACCGGGCGTCGGCGCATCAGCAGCGCGGCGCTCAAAACCCAGCACAGCCAGCCCGTCCACAAGGTGTGGCTGGGGTAGTGCGCGCCGCGCAGGAACTGTCCAGTGCCAAGCAGCAGTCCGCACAGCACCACACCGGCCAGCCAGCAGCGCGCGGCTCGCGGCTGGTGCTCGCGCAGCACGAACCAGCCGCCCAGGAAGGCAAAGGCCGCGGTCGCATGACCTGACGGGAAGCAGCGGCCAGGGCCACCGTCACCCAGGCCCAGCGTCCAGTGCGAGACGTAGCGCGCCATGCCGCCGAACTCGGCCAGGTCCCAGGGGCAACTGCTGCGGCTGATCTGCTTGAGCGCCGGCACCGCCAGCACGCACAACAGCGTCACCACCAGCCAGCGCACCCGCTCGGCGCGCGTCGGACCCGACCACAGCGGCCGCCAGACGTTGATCACCAGCAATGCCAGCACGGCCCAGCCCAACCAGCGGCCACCCTCGTGCAACAGGGTCCGGGTGACGACGTGGTCGCGCCAGGCAAAGCCATCGATGCTGCCGACCACGTGCATCGCCGTCAGGTCCAGTGCAGCCAGGTCCCACAGCAGCAGCAGGACCAGACCGGCCAGGGTGATGTGCAGGTCGTCGAAACGGAAGTCGCGCCGGGTCGATGCAGGCAGCGCAACCGGGCCGAGCATGGCGCTCATGGGGGCTTCGTCCCGTTGCGGCAGCCTAGCCCCAGATCCCAGGTGCTCTGGTGGAGCGAAGTGCTCACGTCCAGCAGGCCCAGCAGGGTGTGAAAGACATGGTCATGCGCTGCCGGCGTGGCAGCACGTGCCTTCAGGCAGCCCAGATCGAGCTGGCGCTTATGCGCCAAGCCGGGCGAGAACCACATCACCATCGGCACCTGCTTCTGTACGTCGGGCGCGATGGCATAGGGCAGGCCGTGCAGGAAGATGTTGCTCTCGCCGAGCGACTCCCCATGGTCGGACACGTACAGCAGCGCGCTGTCGAGCTTGTCGGCGTGGGCCTGCAACTGCCCGATCAACTGCGCCAGCACATGGTCGGTGTAGAGCAGGGCGTTGTCGTAGGCATTGACGATCTGCTCGCGGCTGCAGGTGCGCAGGTCGTCGCTTTTGCATTCGGGTTGAAAGCGCGCGTAGGCCGGCGGATAGCGGCGAAAGTACGATGGACCGTGGTTGCCCAGCTGGTGCAGCACCAGCAACTGAGTGCCGCGCGCCTGGCGCAGCATGTCGCTCAGGCCATGCAACAGGCCTTCGTCCATGCAGCGGCCGTCGCGGCACAGGCCTTCGGGGTTGATGTCGAGCACGGTCTGCGACGGCAGGCCGTCGCACACGCCCTTGCAGCCGCTTTGGTTGTCGCGCCAGGTCACGCCGACACCGGCGCGGGCCAGCACGTGCAGCAGCGACTCACTGCTGCGGATGGTGGCTTCGTCGTAGTCGCGCCGGCCGACCGGGGCAAACAGGCAAGGCAGCGAGGTCTCGGTGTTGGTGCCGCAGGCGGTGGCGTGGGTGAAGTTGATCACCGGCAAGGTGGCCAGCTGCGGCGTGGTCTGCCGCGCATAGCCCGACAGGCCCCAGTTGGCCGCGCGCGCCGTCTCGCCCACCACCAGCACAACCAGCAACGGCTTGCTGCGCGTGGCCCAGCTCGGGCCGGGCCTGGCGTCCATGCCGATCGTCTTGCGCGGCGCCGCGCGCGCCTTGGCATCGGCGCCGGCCACGCTGGCCAGCGACCACAGGTAGTTGGCCGGGGTGATGAGGTAGCGAACTTCCTTGTGGTTGCGCATCAGCGACGCCAGCGGCTGGAACACCGACAGCAAGGCCGCCACCAGCACGGCCAGCGCGCCGACCATCAGCGCCAGGCGCATCAGCAGCGACCGCTGCCACGACCAGAGCACCAGCTCGACGCGCCACAGCAGCAGCAGCGGCAGCGCGGCGTGCAGCAGCAGGTGCAGCAACAGCGACGCTCCGAGCAGCTCGCCGGCTTCGTGCCAGTCGGTGCGCAGCACGTTGCGCAGCATCGACGGGTCGAGGTAGACGCCGTACTGCTGCATGTAGAACGAGGCGAAGGCGGTGCCCACGAGCAGCAGCGCCAGCAGCGGCTTGACGGTCCAGCGCGTGGCCAGCGGTGCCAACAGCAGCAGGTGCAGCGCCAGCACACCCGCCAGCAGCGCCGCGCCGAAGCCCCAGGCCGAGGTATCGGCCCAGTCGCGGCCCTGCAGCGAGGCCTGCATGAACCCGCGGTTGGACAGCAGCGCGAACCACAGGCAGGTCAGCAGCAGCAACCCTTCGACGCTCAGGCGCAGCGTCGGCAGCCGGGCCCAGGATCGGGTCCAGCGGCTGGCCGCGGCGTCAGCGGGCGCCGGCACGCGGCGGGGTGTCAGAGGCAGCATCGGCGCCGATTGCAGCGCGCGCGCCTGAAGCCAGCCTGAAGCCGGTGCCGCAGCCGCGACGCAAGGACACAATCCTCGTCATGCGGCTGCTGTTGCTGGAAGACGATGCCCTCCTCGGTGAAGGTTTGCGCGACTACCTGCGCGCCGAAGGCCATGTGGTGGACTGGTTCAGTTCGCTGCGCGAGCTGCAGGCGGTGGCCGGCGAGCCCTATGACGCCTGGTTGGTCGACTGGCAGCTGCCCGACGGTTCGGGCCTGGACTGGCTGGCGCGCCAGCGGCGCGCCGGCGATACCACGCCGAGCTGGATGCTGACCGCACGCGACCGGCTGGCTGACCGCGTGCTCGGGCTCGACTCGGGTGCCGATGACTACCTGGTCAAGCCGGTCGACCCGGCCGAGCTGGCGGCGCGGCTACGCGTGTTGCAGCGTCGCGGTGATGCTGGCACCGGCACGGCGCAGGCGCCACGCCGCTTCGGCGAAGTCGAGCTCGACCTGGCCGCGCGCGTGGCCAGCGTGGCCGGCCAGCGGGTGGAGCTGACGGCGCGGGAATGGGCGCTGGTCGAGGCGCTGGTGCGGCGCGCCGGCCGCATCGTGGCCAAGGCCGACCTCGAGCGCTTGCTGCTCGGCGCCGAGGCCGAGGTGCAGAGCAATGCGCTCGAGGTGCATGTGTCGAGCGTGCGCCGCAAGCTCGGGCGCGAGCTGATCGAGACCGTGCGCGGGCTGGGCTATCGCATCTCGGCCCCGACATGAATCAGCCGCTGCCGTCGATCCGCTCTCGCCTGACCCGGCTGCTGGTCGGCGTAGCCCTGGTCTGGGGCCTGCTGGTCTCGGCCGCCGTATGGCTGGCGGTGCACGAGGAAGTCGGCGAGCTGCTCGATGAGACGCTGCAGGCCTCGGCCGAGGTACTGGGGCACTTGCTCAGCCTGGGCGACGAGGCGGCGCTGACGCGCGCCGGTGCGGCGCTGGAAGCGACTAGCGCAAGCCACGAGCACTTTGCCTGGCAGTTGGTCGGGCCTGGCGGCGCGCTGCTGCTTCGATCCGCCCGGGCGCCCGAGCAGGCCTGGTTGCCGCTGCCCTCGCCCGGCTTCATCAACGCGGCCAGTGGCTGGCGCGTGTTCGGGCTGCGGCTGGCCGCCGGCGAGCGCATGCTCTACGTGGCGCAGACCAGCGATGAGCGGCACGAAGCCGAGACCGAACTGGCCTTGACAGCGGCCTGGTCGGCGCTGGCCATCGGTATCGCCAGCGCCTGGTGGCTGCGCGGTCGAGTGCGGCGCGAACTGCAGCCACTGGCTCGTCTGTCGGCCGCGCTGGCCCGCTACGAGCCGCTGCCACCTGCGGTGCCGCTGGCGGCGGCCGAGCGGCGCGAGCTGCAGCCGGTACACGACGCCATCGCCGCCCTGGGCGAGCGTCTGGCCCGGCGCGTGGCCAACGAACGTGCCTTTTCGGCCCATGCCGCGCATGCCCTGCGCACGCCGCTGGCCGGCATCGACACCCAGCTGGCGGTGGCTCAGCGCGAGGCACCCGATGCGCTGCAACCGCGCCTGGCCCGCGTGCGCGAAGCCGCGGCTCGACTCACGCGGGTGGTGTCGGCGCTGCTGGCCTTGTTTCGCAGCGGGGCCGATCTGCAATGGCAGAGCATCGAGCTGCAGCCCTTGCTGGCCCGCCTGCCGCACGAAGGCCTGGCCTTGATGCTGCGGCCCGATGCGACGCTGCAGGCCGATGCCGACCTGCTGACCGCGGCCCTGATCAACCTGCTGGACAACGCCGTGCGCCACGGAGCGACCGCAGTCGAGTTGGAGCTCGCCAGCAGCGACGCGCTGCAGACGCTGTGCCTGCGCGACAACGGCCGCGGCATGAGCGCCGAGCGCCGCGCCGATCTGGCCGCAGCCCTGGCCAGCCAGGCCTACGAAGGCCGGATGGGACTGGGTCTGATGCTGGCCGACCTGGTGGCCCGCGCCCATGGCGGTCGGCTGAACCTGCCGCAGGTCGAGCGCGGCTTTGCGGTCGAGCTGCAACTGGGTCGACCGGACTCGCCGTCTGCAGCGCCGGCTGCCCGGCGATCGCGATGAACGGCGAATGACGGTTGCCCGCCAGACCGTCAGCTCGGCGGCTCGTCGCCTTCGGCATAACGACGCCAGCGCCCCATCGCAGCGCGCATGAAGCGCACCTGGCGCTCGAAGGTCGAGCAGGCAGCGCAGATCCACAGGTGCAGGCGAACGCCGACGCACTCGGGCAGCGACAGCGCACGGTCCTCGCGTTCGAGCACGAGGCGGGTCACGTCGCGGCAGGTTCGCATGAACGGCATGGCGGTGGCATCAATCGGCATCAGGCGGGGCGGGCACCGAACCAGCGGTCCTGCAGGCATTCGCGTAGCCGCAAGCGGGCGCGGTGCAGCAGCACCCACAGGTTGGTCGGGCTGATGGCCAGCTCCTTACAGATCTCGGCGCTGTCGAGCTCCAGCCACTCGCGCATCATGAAGACGCGACCCTGGGTCGCCGGCAGCAGGCTGACGCAGGCCTCCAGCACGTCGAAGAACTGGCGCTGGCGCAACTCGTGCTCGGGGTCGCCCCATTCCTTGGGCGCCGCGCGCCAATGGCCGTCGACCTCGAACAGCTGCTCGTCGAGCTCGGCGTCGTCGTCGCTGCTCAGCACGGTGGCTTCGCGCGTATGGCGGCGCAGCTGGTCTATCACCTTGTGCTTGAGGATGCCCACCAGCCAGGTCTTGAGCTGCGACTGGCCGCCAAAGCGATGCGGCTTTTCGAGTGCGGCCAGCAGCGTCTCGGACACCGCGTCCTCGGCCCAGGCCTCGTTGCGCAACTGCGCGCGCGCAAAACGCAGCAGCGGCAGTCGCAAGGCTTCGACCTGGGCGGCGAATTGACTCATCGAGCGGACCGGTGGCTGGCCAAGCGGCGCAGTGTAAGGAATGCACAAGACCCCCGACTATGCAGGCGTCGTCCGATCCGACAGACTCGGCGACCGCAACCCTCATCTGTTTTGGAGCATCGCGCCATGAATCAGCATCTCGTCCTTTCTTCCGCCCTTGCCTCTGCACTCGCGCTGGGTCTGGTCGGCCCGCTGGCCGCGCAGGAAAAAGGCAAGGAAAAATGCTACGGCATCGCCAAGGCCGGCCAAAACGATTGCGCCAACCTGTCGGGCTCGCACTCGTGCGCCGGACAGTCCAAGGTCGACAGGGGTGGCGACGAATGGAAGTATGTCGCCAAGGGCACCTGCAAGGAAATGAAGGGCATGACCGCCGACGAAGTCAAGGCCAAGACCACGAAGTAGTCCGCGCCAGCGCCGGATCACGCTCATGCACAGCGGCGTCGGCCTTCGGCAAGGGCACTACGAACAGGCCCTGGCGATGCCCGACCCGGGCGCGGCAGTGGCGTTCGTCGAAGTGCATTCCGAGAACTTCTTTGCCGACGGCGGCGCCGCCCTCCAGGTGCTGCACGCGGTACGCGAGCGCTGGCCGCTCAGCCTGCACGGCGTGGGGCTGGCACTGGGCTCGGCCGCCGGGCTGGACGACTGGCACCTGGACCGGCTGGCCCGGCTGGTGCGGCGCATCGACCCGCTGCGCGTGAGCGACCACGCCTCGTTCGCCCGCGCCCCGCGCCGCCACGGCGGGCCGGTGGTGCATGCGAGCGACCTGCTGCCGGTGGCCTTTACCGAAGCCTCGCTGGTCATCATGAGCACCAACGTGCAGCGCGTGCAGGACCGCCTGGCGCGATCCTTGCTGGTCGAGAACCTGGCGGCCTATCTGCACTGGGCCGATGGTGCGCTGGCCGAGCCCGACTTCTTCAACGAGCTGGCACGCCGCAGCGGCTGCGGCGTGCTGCTCGACGTCAACAACCTGGTCGTCAATGCGCTCAACGAGCAGCGCGGCGATGCTGCCGCTGCCGAGGCCACCGCCTGCCGCTGGATCGACCGCCTGCAACCGGCCGTGGTGGGCGAAATCCACCTCGCCGGCTACACCGACGCCGGCGACATCGTGATCGACGACCACGGCAGTCGCGTCCATGCACCGGTGTGGCGGGTCTATGCCCACGCGCTGCGCAGGCTCGGTCCGCAGCCGACGCTGATCGAGTGGGACACCGCGCTACCGGCGTGGCAAGTGCTGCTCGACGAAGCCGCCACGGCCGAGGCCGTGATGGCTGGGCAGGCCGTGCAGGAAGCCGCATGAACGTCGATCTGCACCGCGAGGCGCTGCGCCAGCGGATGCTGCTGCGTGCGCTGCTGGGCGACGCGCGGCCGGGTCTCGTCGACGGTTGGCTGCGCGACACCCCGGCGCGCCAACGGCGCGGCCTGCAGGCCTACCGGGCGCATGCCGGGGCGGTGGCCGAACGCGCGCTGGCGGTGGCCTACCCCACCGTGGCGCAGCTGGTCGGCGACCAGTCGAGCGCGGCGCTGGCGCGCGCCTTGTGGCAGGCCGAGCCGCCGCTGCACGGCGACCTGTCGACCTGGGGCGAGGGCCTGCCCGACTTCATCGCCGGCAGCAGTCAATTGGCCGCCGAGCCTTATCTGGCCGACGTGGCCCGGCTCGACTGGGCGGTGCATCGGGCCGAACAGGCGGCCGACGACGACGCCCCCGCCGCCGGTCTGGCGCAGCTGGCCGGCGGCGACCCGGCGGCGCTGCAGCTGCAGCTGCGCGCCGGCCACGCGGTGCTGCAGTCGGTGCATCCGCTGCATGCCATCTGGCAGGCCCACCGCAGCGACGCGCCCGATCGTTTCGTGCCGGTGCGCCAGGCCCGGGCCGAACAGCGTGCCGACGCGGTGCGCGTGCGCCGCGCGGGCCTGCACGTGGCCGTCGAGCGGATCGACAGCATCGATGCCCGCTTCGAACAGGCGCTGCTCGACGGCCGGTCGCTGGCCGCGGCGCTGGCTGCCGGCGGCCCGGCGTTCGACTTCGAGGCCTGGTTCATCACCACCCTGCGCCACGATGGCCTGTCCGCCGTGCGGCCCATGACCGCCGGAGCACCCGCGTGAACAGCCTGACCCGCACTGTTGTCGCGCACCGTCGTCCCGCGCTGGCAGCGGCTGGTGGCGCTGCGGCAGCATCTGTTCAGGGGCCTCCTGCTGCCGGCCTTGCGGTTGTGGGCGCCGGGCCGCTGGTCGATCGATGGGGTGCTGCGGCGTCGGCTATCGTGCTGATCATCAAACGAATGGACATCGAATGAGCCTCGATCGTCGAACCGTGCTGGCCGGGCTGGGCACCCTGCCGCTGGCCACCCGCGCGCAAGGCGGCGACTGGGCGCGCCAACTGGCCGCCGCACGCGGCCAGACCGTGTACTTCAACGCCTGGGGTGGCAGCGAGCGCATCAACACCTACCTGCAATGGGCGGCAGCCGAGGTCAACGCCGGATTCGGCGTCAGGCTCGAGCATGTCAAGCTGGCCGACACCGCCGAGATGGTGCGCCGCGTGCGCGCCGAGAAGGCGGCCGGTCGCGCAGAAGGCTCGGCCGATCTGGTCTGGATCAACGGCGAGAACTTCCTGGCCATGAAGCGCGAGGGGCTGCTGTTCGGCCCCTTCGCCGAGCAGCTGCCCAACTTCAGGTACGTGGATACCGTGGGCAAGCCGACGACCCGGGTCGACTTCTCCGAGCCGGTGGATGGCCTGGAAGCGCCCTGGGGCATGGCGCAACTGACCTTCTATGCCGACGCGGTGCGGCTGCCGCTGCCGCCGCAGTCGGTGGCCGAGCTGATCGACTGGGCGCGCGCGAACCGCGGGCGCCTGACCTATCCGAAGCCGCCGCAATTCCACGGCAGCACTTTCGTCAAGCAGGTCTGGCTGGAGACCAGCCCCGACCGCACGGCGCTGGCCCGGCCCTACGTCGAAGCGTCCTTTGCCGCGCAGACCGTCCCGCTCTGGCGTGCGCTCGATGCACTGCATCCGCAGCTCTGGCGCGGCGGCCGGCAATTCCCGGCCAGCACCACGGTGATGCGGCAGATGCTGGCCGACGGCGAGCTGATCATCAGCCTGACCTTCAACCCCAACGAAGCCGCCAACCTCATCGCCGGCAAGGAACTGCCGCCGACGGTGCAGAGTTGGCAGTTCAGCGGCGGCACGATCGGCAACACCCATTTCCTGGCCATCCCGCACAACGCGCGCGCCACGGCTGCGGCTCAGGTGGTGACCGACTTCCTGCTGTCGCCGGCGGCGCAGGCGCGCAAGGCCGACATCCGCCACTGGGGTGACCCCACGGTGCTGGCGTTGGACAAGCTCTCGCCGGCTCAGCGTGCGGCCTTTGCCGACGCTGGCAGGCTGCCCGGCAGCGTGCGCCAAAGTGCGCCGGTCTGGCCCGAACCGCATGCCAGTTGGGTCGATCCGCTCGAAAGGGAATGGCTGCGCCGCTATGGCATCTGAGGCCGGACGAGACGTCGCCCCCGCGGCCGACGACTCGCCCGTCGAACGCCAGGCCGGCGCAAAGCGGCCAAGCCGGATCGGTTGCGACCGCAACCCTCAGCGCAAAGGGCCGCGGCGCAGCCCGGCGCTGCGCATCGCGGCCGGGCTGACATGGCTGGTGGCGGCCGCCGTGTTTGCGCTGCCGCTGCTGCTGGCGCTGCCGCTGGCCGTGCTAGAAGCCAGCTCGGCGCCGGCCTGGCGTGCATTGCTCGACGATCCTCAGACCGGGCCTGCGCTCGGCCTGTCGCTGTTCACGGCGCTGGCCAGCACGGCGACGGCGCTCGTGTTCACTCTGCTCATCGTGACTGCCTGGCAGGGTTCGGTACGCTGGCAGCGCCGGGCCGTGCAACTGCCGGCCATGCTGGCGTTGCCGCATGCGGCGTTTGCGATCGGCCTGGCGTGGTTGATCGCACCGGCCGGCTGGATCGCACGCGCCTGGGCCCCGTTGGCCGGCTGGACCGAGCCGCCGGCCTGGCAGACCGTCAACGACCCGGCGGGTCTGGCGCTGATCGCCGTGCTGGTGCTCAAGGAGTTGCCCTTCCTGCTGTGGAGCGCAGCGGCCCTGCTGGCGCGACCCGAGGTGGCGGCCACCTTGCGCCGTGAACGGGCGCTGGCGCGCACCCTGGGCTATCAACCGGCGGCCTGGTGGTGGCGCGTGGGCTGGCTGCAGTGGCTGCCGCGGCTGGCCTGGCCCTTGCTGGCGGTGCTGGCCTACGCACTCACGGTGGTCGACCTGGCCTTGATCGTCGGCCCCGGCTCGCCGCCTACGCTGGCCGTGCTGGCCTGGCAAGACCTGAGCGACGGTGACCCCCGGCGCAATGCACAAGGCGCTGCAGCGGCGTTGCTGTTGGCGGGCCTGCTGGCGGCCATCGTGGCGGCTGCGTCGGCGCTGTGGCGCGCGGCGGTGCCGCTGTGGCAACGGCTGGCAGGGACCGGGCAACGCGCGCTGCACGGCGCCGCAGCGACGGCCGCCGCGGCCACGCTCGGCGCCGCGCTGCTAGCCTGCGCCTACGGCGGTGCCGTGCTCAGCCTGCTGCTGTTGGCGGCCGCCGGGCCGTGGCCGTTTCCAGCGCTGCTGCCGCCCAGCTGGTCGTTCGGCCACGGCCGGCAGCTCATCGACAGTGCAGGCTCGATCGTCTTCACGGCGGCCCTGGCGCTGGCCGTGGCCGCAGCGGCGCTGCTGCTGGTCGTGGCCTGGTTCGAGGCGACGCCAGCGCGCTGGGATGCACGATTGACGCCGCTGCTGCTGACGCCGCTGGTGTTACCGCAACTGCTGTTGCTGGTCGGCCTGTACCGCGGCGCATTGGCGCTGCAACTCGACGGTACGGTGTGGGGCCTGGCCTGGGTCCATCTGCTGCTGGTGCTGCCGTATGTCTTCACCGCGCTGGCGCCGGCCTGGCGCAGCTTCGACCGTCGCTTCGAGTGGTCGGCGCTGTCACTGGGGCGCAGCCGGATAGCCTTCTGGTGGTGTGTGAAGTGGCCGCTGCTGGCGGCGCCGCTGGCGTCCGCGCTGGCGATCGGCTTTGCCGTCAGCGTGGCGCAGTACCTGAGCACGCAGTTCATCGGCGCCGGGCGCCATGCCACGCTGACCACCGAGGCAGTCACGCTGGCCGCGGGCGGTCAGCGCAACCTGGCCGCAGCCTTCGGCCTGCTGCAGGCGCTGCTGCCGGCACTGGCCTTCGCGGGCGCGGCCTGGGTCGGGTGGCGACGCTCGCCGGCGCTGCAGAGCAGCCGACGATGAGCCTGCAACTGCTCGACGTCCAGCTGTCGCTGGCCGGCCGCCCGCTGCTGCCAGCGGTCAGTGCGCAGGTGGCCGCGGGTGAGGTACTGGTGGTGATGGGGCCCAGCGGCTCGGGCAAGAGTTCGCTGCTGGCGTACCTGGCCGGGCTACTGGAGCCGCCGCTGGGCGCACAGGGCCGCGTGCGACTGGGCGGTGCCGACATCACCGACTGGCCCACCGAGCGCCGCCGCGTCGGCCTGCTGTTCCAGGACGACCTGCTGTTTCCGCACCTTTCGGTGCGCGACAACCTGCTCTTTGCGGTGCCTGCGGGCCCGCGCGCCGTGCGCCTGCAACGGGTCGAGCAGGCGCTGCACCAGGCCGGCCTGGCCGGCATGGGGGCGCGTTGGCCCGCCAGTCTGTCGGGTGGACAACGCTCCCGCGTGTCGCTCTTTCGCGCGCTGCTGGCCGAGCCGCGCGCGCTGCTGCTCGACGAGCCGTTCGGCCGGCTCGACGCGTCGCTGCGCCAGCAGCTGCGCGACTTCGTCTTCGGCACCCTGCGCGCGCAGGGCGTGCCGGTGGTGCTGGTCACGCACGACGAGCAGGACGCCCCGGCGGGTGCCCAGCGCGTCCAGTTGCCGCCACTGGTCCACCCCGATGCTTGACCGTGTTGCGATCGAATGGCTGCGCCCGCCGCTGCGGGCGATGGCCAGGCGCCTGCAGCGCGTCGGCATCGGTGCCGACGCGGTGACGCTGGCAGGCTTTGCGCTCGGCCTGGCGGGTGCGGTGGCCATAGCCCTGCAGCAGCCGCTGCCGGGCCTGCTGCTGCTGCTGGCCAGCCGGCTGTGCGACGGGCTCGACGGCGCGGTGGCGCGCCTGACCAAGCCGACCGACCGTGGCGCCTTCCTCGACATCACGCTCGACTTCCTGTTCTATGCCAGCGTGCCGCTGGCCTTTGCCGTGGCCGACCCGGCTGCCCATGCGCTGCCGGCGGCGGTGCTGCTGGCGGCCTTCATCGGCACCGGATCGAGCTTCCTGGCCTTTGCACTGCTGGCCGAACGGCGCGGGCTGACGAGCACCGCCTATCCGAACAAGGGCCTGTACTACCTGGGCGGGCTGACCGAGGCCAGCGAGACGCTGATCTGCTTTGCACTGATGTGCCTGTGGCCGGCGCACTTCGCGCTCTGGGCGTACGGCTTTGCGCTGCTGTGCGCGCTGACCGTCGCCACCCGGCTGTGGACCGGGTGGCGCCTGTTGGCGGGCTGATCGACCCGGCGCGAGGCAAGCCAATCGGCACCCGGCAATTGCCTGCCAACCGATCAGTAACCGGTCGCGGCGCCGCGCCATTCGGATTGGGGACGGGCCGCGCTACGGTGTAAGGTCGCGGCCGGCACGGCGACCGATCGGCAAACCGAACCACTAACCCGCCCCATGAACAAGAGCAAGCTCGTGCTGGTGGCGGCGATCGCTGTCGTCGTGATTGCGTTCTTCGCCTTCGACCTCGACCGCTACTTCAGGCTCGACTACGTCAAGGGCGCACAAGGGCAGTTCGCCCAGATCTATGCCGAACGGCCGCTGCTGGTGGCCGCTGCCTTCTTTGCCCTCTACGTCGCGGTGACGGCGCTGTCGCTGCCGGGCGCGACCATCCTCACGCTGGTCGCCGGCGCCGTGTTCGGCCTCTGGGTCGGGTTGCTGGTGGCGTCGTTCGCCAGCAGCATCGGCGCCACGCTGGCGATGCTGGCGGCGCGCTATGTGCTGCGCGACGGCGTGCAGTCGCGCTTTGGCGCGCGGCTGGCCGAGGTCGACAAGGGCGTGCAGCGCGAAGGTGCGTTCTACCTCTTCACGTTGCGCCTGGTGCCGCTGTTCCCGTTCTTTGTCATCAACGTGCTGATGGGGCTGACGTCGATGAAGGCCGGCACCTTCTACTGGGTCAGCCAGCTCGGCATGCTGGCCGGCACGCTGGTGTACGTCAACGCCGGCACGCAGCTGGCGCAGATCAGCTCGCTCAAGGGCATCCTCTCGCCCGGGTTGTTGGGCTCTTTCGTGCTGCTGGGCGTGTTTCCGCTGCTGGCCAGGAAGATCGTCGATCTCGTCAAGGCACGGCGCGTCTACGCGCGCTGGGCCGGCCAGAGGCCGGCGAGCTACGACCGCAACCTGGTCGTGATCGGCGCCGGCGCAGCGGGCCTGGTGACGAGCTACATCGCCGCCGCCGTCAAGGCCAGGGTGACCCTGGTCGAAGCGCACAAGATGGGCGGTGACTGCCTGAACTACGGCTGCGTGCCGAGCAAGGCGCTGATCAAGACCGCCACGTTGGCGCGGCAGATCAAGCACAGTGCCGACTATGGCCTGGCCCAGGCGTCGTTCAGGCTCGACTTCGCGCAGGTGATGGAACGCGTGGCCGGCATCGTCAGGGCGGTCGAGCCGCATGATTCCGTCGAACGTTATCGAGGGCTGGGCGTCGACGTGCAGATCGGCCGCGCGAAGATCATCGACCCCTGGCGCGTGCAGATCACGGCTGACGACGGCAGCGTGCAGGTGCTGTCCACCCGGGCCATCGTCGTGGCCACCGGCGCGCAGCCTTTCGTGCCGCCGCTGCCGGGCCTGGACGAGGTCGGCTATCTCACCAGCGACACGCTGTGGTCGCTGCGCGAACAGCCCAGGCGGCTGCTGGTGCTGGGCGGTGGCCCGATCGGCTGTGAACTGGCGCAGTGCTTCGCGCGACTGGGGTCGCAGGTCACGCAGGTCGAGATGGCGCCGCGGCTGATGATGCGCGAGGACGAGGACGTGTCGAGCTTCGTGCGCCAGGCGATGGAGGCCGACGGCGTGCAGGTGCTGACCGGCCACCAGGCGCTGCGCTGCGAGCGCGTGGGCGACGACAAGGTGCTGCTGGTCGAAGCCGGCGGGCAGGAGCTGCGCATCGCCTTCGACCAGTTGCTGTGCGCGGTCGGGCGCAGCGCGCGGCTGACCGGCTTCGGGCTCGAAGAGCTGGGCATCCCGGTGCAACGCACGGTGCAGGTCAATGAAAACCTGCAAACGATCTACCCCAACATCCTGGCCGCGGGCGACGTGGCCGGGCCCTACCAGTTCACGCACACGGCCGCGCACCAGGCCTGGACCGCCGCGGTCAACGGTCTGTTCGGCCCCTTCAAGACGTTCAAGGCCGACTACCGCGTCATTCCCTGGTCCACCTTCGTCGACCCCGAAGTCGCGCGCGTCGGCCTGAACGAACAGGAAGCCCGGGAACAGGGCGTGGCCTTCGAAGTCACGCGCTACGGGTTCGACGAGCTCGACCGCGCGATTGCCGACAGCGCTGCGCAGGGCTGGGTCAAGGTGCTTACAGAGACGGGCCGCGACCGCATCCTGGGCGTGACCATCGTCGGCGCCCATGCCGGCGACCTGATCGCCGAATACGTGCTGGCGATGAAGCATGGCCTGGGGCTGAACAAGATCCTGGGCACCATTCACATCTACCCGACGCTGGCCGAAGCCAACAAGTACGCGGCCGGTGAATGGAAGCGCGCGCACCAGCCGCTGGGCCTGCTGCGCTGGGTCGAGCGCTTTCATGCGTGGCGCCGTGATTGAGCGTGGTGCTGCGCCCCGGCTGCGGCGGCTCACGCCGCTGGCGGTCGTGCTGACCGCACTCGGAGGTCTGGTGCCTGCCGGGGTGCTCGCGCAAGCCCTGCCACCGCCGGTCGATGCGCAAGGCCGGCTCGACCCTCGCTGGCGCGTGGTCGGCCTGCCCGAGCAGAAACCGCCGCTCACGCGCTACACGGCCGACCTCGTGGACGGCCGCACGGCGCTGCGCATCGACGCCCGCGGCTCGTACGGAAACCTGGTGCTCGAACGGCCAGGCCTGGCCGCACCGCAACGCCTGTCGTGGGCCTGGAAGGTCGAGCAGGCCAACCCGGCCGCTGACCTGCGCACCAAAGCCGGCGACGACAGCCCGGCCAAAGTCTGCCTGAGCTTCGACCTGGCGCTCGAGCGAGTGCCTTTCGTCGAACGACAACTGCTGCGGCTGGCGCGCGCCAGGACCGCCCAGGCGCTGCCCGCGGCCACGCTGTGCTGGGCCTGGGGCCATGCCGAGCCGGTCGACACCGTGATCGACAACCCCTACAGCCGCCGCGTGCGCACGATCGTGCTGCGTGGGCACGCCAACGGCAGCGGCCGCTGGTTCGACGAGTCGCGCGACGTGGCGGCCGACTTCCGGCGCGCCTTCGGCGATGAGAGCCCCGAGCTGCCGCGGCTGCTGGCGCTGGGCCTGGCCGGCGACGCCGACAACACGCAGGGACATTCGATCGCCTGTATCGCCGCACTACAGTGGATTCCATGAAGCAAGTCGTGCTGCTCGGCGGTGGCCATGCCCATGTGCATGTGCTGCAGGCGATGGCCAGCGAAGCGTTGCCCGGGGCCGAACTGGTGCTGGTGACGCCGTTTGCGCGCCAGATGTATTCGGGCATGGTGCCGGGCCTGGTCGCCGGGCACTACAGCGTCGAGCAGTGCGCGATCGCGCTGCCGCCGCTGGCGCAGGCCGCGCGCGTGCGCCTGGTCGAGGACTCGGTGGCGCGACTCGATGCCGGCGCGCGCATGCTGCAACTGGCCAGCGGCGCCAGCCTGGGCTACGACATCCTGTCGCTCGACACCGGATCGGTGATGGACCGCGACTTGCTGCCCGGCGCGCGCGACCACGGCCTGTTCGTGCGACCGATCGAGCACTTCGTCCGCCTGCTCGATCCGCTGCTGGCGCTGGCGCGCGAGCGCGTGCTCGACGTGGTGGTGGTCGGTGGCGGTGCCGCCGGCGCGGAACTGGCGATGGCGCTGCAGTACCGCCTGTCCGGCCACGGTGACGAGCGCGCGCGCGTGGCCCTGGTCACCGGCGGTCCGCCGCCGCTGTTCGGCTATCCGCAGACGGTGATCGAGCGCGGCCTGCGTGCGCTGGCGGCACGCCGCGTCACGGTGCACTGCGCCGGCTGCGAGCGCATCGAGGCCGGTGTCATGCACCTGACCGGCGGTGCCCGTCTGGCCTGTGATGCGCCGGTCATCGCCACTGGCGGTGACGCGCCGCTTTACCTGCAGGGCAGCGGGCTGAAACTCGACGAACGTGGTTTCGTGCTCACCGGCGCCACGCTGCAGAGCCTGTCGCATCCCGAGGTGCTGGCGGTGGGGGACGTGGCCACGCGCAGCGATTCACCGCATCCGCGCAGCGGGGTCTACGCCGTGCGCGCCGGCCCACCGCTGGCGGCCAACCTGCGGCGCCTGGTCGGCGCTGGAGCGCTGGTGCCGCACGTGGTGCAGACTCGAACGCTGAACCTGCTGTCGTGCGGCGACCGGCGGGCCATCGCGTCGTGGGGCGATTGGTCGGCTCAGGGGCGCTGGGTCTGGTGGTGGAAGGACCGCATCGACCGCGCATTCGTTGCGCGTTATGCCGGATCGCCCTCGTCATCGACAACCTGACCCCGGCCGTCGAGGCGCTGCGTTCAGGGCGTGATTGCCAGTGCGCTCTCGCAGTGGGTGCCGGCCGGCGCGTAGTTGAAGGTCTGCGCCAACAAGGCCTCGAACTGCTCGGCCGGGACCGGTTGCGAGAACAGGTAGCCCTGGCCGTAGTCGCAATCGATGCGGCGCACGTAGTCCCATTGCTGCCAGGTCTCGACGCCTTCGGCCATGACACGCAGGTTAAGGCTGCGCGACAGGGCCACCACCGCGCGCGAAATCGCGTCGTCGTCGGCGTTGGTCGCTGCGTCGGCGATGAACGAGCGGTCGATCTTCAGGGTGTCGATCGGGAAGCGCTTCAAGTAGCTGAGGTTGGACTGCCCGGTGCCGAAGTCGTCGAGCGCGGTGCGGATGCCGATCTCGCGAAAGCGCGCCAGCGTCAGCGCCGCGGCCTCGACGTTTTCCATCACCATGCGTTCGGTCAGTTCGAGCTCCACCGCCGCCGGTGGCGCGCCGGTGCGGCGAATGATGTCTTCCACCGTGTCGGCGAAGCCGGGCTGCAGGAACTGCGGCGGCGACAGGTTGATCGCCATGTCCAGGTTGGTGAACCCGCGGTCGTGCCAGTCGCGCAGTTGGCGACAGGCCTGTTCGAGGATCCAGGCGCCGATCGGGATGACCAGGTTTGTTTCTTCGGCGATCGGGATGAATTCGCCGGGCAGCACCAGTCCGTGGCCAGGCCGTTGCCAGCGGATCAAGGCCTCGGCACCGGTGACGCGGCCGCTGCGGCTGCTGACCTGAGGCTGGTAGTAGGCGACGAACTCGCCGCGCTCGATCGCCTGGCGCAGGCCGGCCTCGATGTCGAGCCGGTGCAGCGCGCTGGCATTCATCTCCGGCCGGTAGAAGCGGAAACCGCCGCGGCCGTGCTCCTTGGCCAGGTACATCGCCGCGTCGGCGTTGCGCAGCAGCTCGGCGCCGGTGTCACCGTCCTGCGGGTGGATCGAGATGCCGATGCTGGCGCTGGTCCAGACGGTGTGGGTTTCAATCTGCACCGGTTCGGCGATCAGCGGCAGCATCTTCTCGCAGACCGTGATCACCTGCTCCTCGTCGTCCAGATCGGGCAGCACGACCACGAACTCGTCGCCGCCGAGCCGGGCCAGCGTGTCGGTCTGGCGCAGCATGCCGCGCAACCGTTCGGCCACGGTCGACAGCAGTGCATCGCCCGCCCCGTGGCCCAGGCTGTCGTTGATGGTCTTGAAGCGGTCCAGGTCGAGCAGCAGCACCGCCACTCGGCGGTCGCCGCGGCGCGCGCCAGCCAACGCCTGCTCGACGCGGTCGGTCAGCAGCGCGCGGTTGGCCAGGCCGGTCAGCACGTCGTGCGTGGCCTGGTACTCCAGCGCCGCCGTGCGGTTTCGGACCTCCTTGCGCAGCCGCACCGGCTGGGCCTGGATCGAGTAGGCGATGTAGGCCAACAGCACGGCGATGACCAGCACCATGCCGATCTCGAGCCACTGGCCGGCCGGATTGACCCAACCGGCGCGCCGTGCGATTGCCAGCGTCCAGCTGCCGTTGGGCACCTCGATCGTCTGCTGCACGGCGTCGCGCAACTGGCCAGGGCCCGAGCTCGCGATCACCTGCTCGAGCCCGGTGTCCGGATGCACGCGCGTGAGCAGGTAGTCGAAGCCCTGGCTGTCGAGCTGTTCGATGCCTGAAGCGCCGAGCAGGGCGTCGAGCCCGATCAGCACGATCGCAAAACCCCAGAAGCGGTCTCGACCCTGCTCATCGGTCAGGAAGACCGGCAGCCGGCCGACCAGACCGGTGCCGCCCTGGACCAGCTCGAACGGCCCGGCCAGCGTCAACGCACGCGTCTCGATCGCGCGGATGGCTTCCTTGCCACGCTGCGGATCGCCGAGCAGGTCGTGCCCGAGCGCCACTTCGTTGCCGGCCAGCGGCACGATGCGCAGGATGACGCCACCGGGCGCTAACTGGAGCGCGCGGACCCCGGGGTAGTAGGGCATCATTTCGCTGGCCACCCGTTCGAAGTTCAGTGCCCTGCCGCCACTCTCGCGCACCAGCGCCGCCAGTGAGTAAACCGCCGACAGCGAGGTCGTGATACGCAGTTGGATCGCGTGCGTGCGAGCCGACGCCGTGCTGCGCGCCGCGGCACGCAACTCGTCCTGGCGGGCGGTCTGGCTCCAGCGCAGCAACAGCGTACCGATCATGGCCGCAGCGACGAACACCGCCACTGAAATCAGCGCCAGGCGGCGACGATCACGCCGCGCGTGCTGCCGCTCCGAATCGATTTCGGCTGCGGGGACGGACTGCGTAGGCTCGGGTGGTGTTTGCCGGGAATTCACGGTACGAAGAGGGCGGGCCCGGTGCGCATTCGGGCTGCCGATGGCTCAGCCGGCGATGCTCGCGGTTCAGCGCGCCGGGTGCAAGCCCGCGGCGCCGGTCGCGGCGCGCGAAAGTCACGCCTGGACGGCCCGTGTGCGCAGCGATCTGCGCCACGGTCTGCAGCCAGCCCGCCACGGGGGGCATCCGGCTGGCCCGAGGCGACCCGGTGGCAGCTTGCCTGACGCTGTCTACACTCGCCGCAACGTGTCCGACCGGAGCCCCCGATGAAACCCCTGATCGCCTGCCCGTGGCTGTGTGCTGTGCTGCTTGCGGAGCCGGCCGCCATGGCCCAGACATCCCGTGGGCGGCTCGCAGCCATGTCGACGTGGTGCACCGGGCCGACAACTGGCTGGAAGTGCCGTGGGTGACCATCGGTTCGAAGTCACCCTGACGGGCAAGCCCATGCACCAACGCATCCTGATCACCAACTGCCGCCCCTTCGACAGCACGCGCGGCACGCTCGGCGCGCGCTCGACGATCGTCGTCGACGGCGAGCGCATTGTCGAGGTCGCGTCCGAGCCGCGCGACGCCGGCGATGCGCGCGTGATCGACGCCGGCGGCCGCGTGGCCGTGCCGGGGCTGATCGACGCCCACGTGCACGTGACCGCGGTGTCGCACGACATCTGGCGCATGGCGGCCATGCCGCCGTCGCTGATCACCGCGCTCGCCCGGCCCATCCTCGAAGGCATGCTGCAGCGTGGATTCACCACCGTGCGCGACGCGGCCGGGGCCGACTTCGGCCTGCAGGAGGCGGTCAGGCGCGGCTTGTTCCAGGGTCCGCGCCTGTACATCGCGGCACGGCCGCTGACGCAGACCGGCGGTCATGCCGACATCCGCCCGCAGGGCGTGCAGGAGCTGGTGTGCAGTTGCGCTGGTCTCGGTCTGTTCGGCGCCATCGCCGATGGCGACGCCGAAGTGCGCCGTGCAGTGCGCGAGCAGGTACGCAACGGTGCCAACCAGATCAAGATCATGGCCGGCGGCGGCGTCGCCAGCCCGACCGATCCGATCGACGGCACGCAGTATTCGCTGGCCGAACTGGCCGCCATCTGCGAAGAGGCCGAAGCCGCCAACACCTACGTGATGGCGCACGCCTACTCGCCGCGTGCCATCACCCGTGCCGTGCGCTCGGGCGTGCGGTCGATCGAACACGGCAACCTGCTCGACGAGGACAGCGCGCGCGTGATGAAGGAGGAGGGCGCCTTCCTGGTGCCGACGCTCGTGACCTACGCTGCGCTGAGTGACGACGGCGCGCGCCTGGGCTGGTCGGCATCGATGCTGGCCAAGCTCGAACGCGTGCGCCAGCGTGGTGTCGAGGCCATCGCCATCGCCAAGGCGGCCGGTGTCCCGATGGCCTTCGGCACCGACCTGCTGGGCCACATGCACGACCGCCAGTCGGACGAGTTCAAGCTGCGTGCGACGGTGCAGACAGCGGCCGAGATCCTGCAGGGCGCGACCTCGGTGGCGGCGCGGCTGCTGCGGGCCGAAGGGCAGATCGGCACCCTGGCCGCGGGTGCGCTGGCCGATGTGCTGCTGGTCGACGGGGACCCGACACGCGACGTCGCCCTGTGGCGCGACCCGCTGCAGGGCATTCGTCTGCTGATGCAGGGCGGGCGGGTGCTGCGCAGCAGCCTCGCATGACCGCTGCCGCCCGCGGTCGGGTGGCGTGCAGCAGGCGTCAGGGTCCGAGCAATTCGCCTATCGGCTTGAGATCCTCGACCCGATCGCAAACCGCCTTCACCGAGGTGAGTATGGGCACCCCCAGCAGCAGGCCCCAGATCCCCCACAGCCAGCCGAAGGCCAGCAGGCCGACGAACACCGTGACCGCATTCAGGCGGTTCGTCTTGCTCGTCAGCCAGGGCATGATCAGATTGCCCGACACGGCATGAATGAACATCACGATGGCGGCAACCAGCAGCGCCATGTCGACGCTTCCGAACTGCACGAAACCCACCAGCGCCGCACCGGCCGTGATGACGAGGGTGCCGATGTACGGTATGAAGTTGAGCACGAAGGCGACCACGCCCCAGACGGCGGCGCGTTCGAGACCGACCGCCAGCAGCGACAGCCACGTCACGATGCCCACCAGCACGCTGATGAAGACTTGAACCTGCAAGTAGCGATGGATCTGATCGGTGATCTCGTCGAGCACCTGCACCGTGATGCGCTTCTGGCCAAAGGTCGGCCCGGCGATCTTCACCATCTTGCGCCGAAAGCTGTTGCCTGAAGCGAGCAGGAAGTAGGCGATGAAGACGACCATCACGGTCTGCCCGATCGACGCCACCACCCCCAGCGTTCCGGACCACAGGTAGTCCTTGATGTCAAAGCGTGTCCGCTCGATGCTGACGCGGGTGACACCCCGGGTCGCGGTCGACGGCGTCACGCTGCCTTCCTGGGCGGCTTGCTCGAGTTGCGCGGCGGCGCGTTGGACCTTGTCGATCGTCGACTCGTTGCGCCCGCGTTTGGCATGCACGGCCTCGCGAACCTTTTGCGTGGCGACGGGCAAGGATTCGATCAACGCCGTTGCATCGTCGCTCAAGGCGTACGCCGCAACGCCCACGAGTGTGCCGAATGACCCCAGCAGCAACGCGGCGCCCAGCGCACGGGGCAGGCGCAACCGTTCCAGCCGATCGACGAGGGGGCTCAGCGCGTAGCTCATGGTCAGTCCCAGCAGCAGCGGAATGAACACCGCGCTGGCCACACGCAGGACGAACAGCGACGCGATCAACGCCAGCAGTGCCAACGACACGCTGCGCACGTCGACCGGCATGTGCAGTTGCTGAGGCTGCGGTTCCGGCCGATCCGCAGCAGCCGGCGTGCCCTGCCCGGCACTCAGCTGCTCGGGTGCCGGATCGGTGCTGGCGGACAGGGCACGGTCATCCATGGGCAACGCTACTGCAAGGCGCGTGCGCAGTCTGTGCGCAACCGGACCGAGCGGCAGCCCGACCGGCGCGCCGTGGCGCCGCTGCCGGATGGGTGTAGGCGCCGGCCGACAGGCCGTCGGGCTGCCGTCCGAGAGACGCGTGCCGTGGGCTCGGACACGATGAGTCGCTCAACAAGGTGCCGGCATGGTCTTGAACCGAGCGCCACCCAGACCTCCATGGATCCACCTCGCCGACGGTCAGCCCAGGTGCTCGCGCATCCCTGGGCGTTCGCGCTGAAGGTCCTGTCGGGCTTTCGCGCCAATCAGGGCATGCTGCTGGCAGGCGCAGTCGCGTACTACGCGCTGTTGTCCATCGTGCCGCTGCTGATCCTGACGGTGATCGCGCTGTCGCATGTCGTGGCCCAGAATGATCTGCTGCAGACGTTGCAACGCTATCTCGAGTGGCTCGTACCCGGACAGGCCAGCGCGATCGTGGCCGAACTGGCGAGTTTCCTGGCCCACCGCGATGTACTTGGCTGGGTGTTGCTGTTGAGCATGCTGTTCTTCAGCTCGCTGGCGTTCACGGTGCTGGAGAACGCCCTGTCGGTGATCTTCTACCACCGGGTGCTGATCAGGCGACGCCACGTCCTGGTGTCGGCACTCATCCCGTACTGCTACATCTTGTGCCTGGGCCTGGGCCTGTTGCTCGTCACGCTGGTGGCGGGCAGCCTGCAGGCGATGGGCGAGCGGCAGGTGCATTTCCTGTGGCGCAGCTGGTCGCTCGGCGGGGTCTCCGGTGCGCTGCTCTACCTGCTGGGGTTTGCCGGTGAGGTCTTCGTGCTCACGTCGGTCTACCTGGTGATGCCGGTGGGCACGCCGTCGCTGTCGCACGCGATGTTCGGCGCGGTGGCAGCAGCGCTGCTATGGGAGGTCTCGCGCCACGCACTGGTGTGGTACTTCTCCACGCTGTCCCAGATCGGTGCCGTCTACGGGTCCCTGACCACTGCGATCGCCGTGCTGTTGAGCCTGGAGCTCGCAGCGGCGTTGCTGTTGCTGGGCGCGCAGGTCATATCCGAGTACGAGCGTACCGACGTGTCGGGCCTGGCGGGGCCCACAAAGCCATTCACGACCAGGCCGGTTTGACCGTCCTGGCTGCGCCAGACGCCGGCGCTGCAACGGCCGCGGCACACCCGATGCCCGCGTCGGCGTTGGCCTACAAACGCTCGCGCTGTCGACCTATCGCCTGCCGATGCCGGGCCACGCATGCTCGAACCCTCAGCGGCGGGTGCAAGGTGCCCCGGGCGAGCTGAATCAACCGGAGAACGATCATGCTTTACACCATCGCCGTGGTGCTTCTGGTACTTTGGGTCCTGGGCTATGCGACGGCATTCACCGCCGGCGGACTGCTACATGTGTTGCTGGTGGCCGCAGTGGTCATCGTCGTCTACCAACTGATCACCGGCCGCCGCGTGGTCTAGCGACGGCTGATCGTTGCGCACGCCTGCGTTTTGAGCGAGCCCGCCTTTACAAGGGCTCAATCGCGACGCGCACGGTCAGTTCGTCCAGAGAAGGACCAGAACCTGGTTGCCGGACAACCGGATCGCCTTGCCGTTGAGCAGCGGTGTGCTCGCATACGGACCGATGCCATGGATTTCAGTGATTAGCTGGACCCGCTGCGATTCGGTCATTTGCGCGTCGGGCAACGACTTCACGGCGGCAAAGGACGACACCAGTTGCAGACCGGGCGGAGTCTCGAAGACGCCCTTTGTCGCGGCGCCTTGCAGAAAGGTCGGGATCGTCCGGGCATCGACTTCGAGCACTGCGGCCAGCCACCAATCGCTGCCATGGAGGCCGAACTTTCCGGTCTGCCACTGGCAGGACTTCGGGTCGGCCGGCAAGTTGATCAAGCGCTTGAGCGCGACCAGGTCGGTGTTCATCGTGCTTCTCCGGTTTGCATCCGTGGCGTCGTCGCTGCATGCGGCCATGCTGCCCACCAACAGCAGCTCGAGCATCCACGTTCTGCGACTGCGCATGAAGTCCCCCTGGCAGGCGCAGTCAGACTGCAGCTCAACGCCAGGGGATCGTTGCCGTGGACGTGCCGCCGGTGGCCAGAGTTCCATATTTCCACTCGACGATGCGCCTGAGTTCCGAGGTCTGGGTGAACTGCTTGGCAAGGCCGGTCAGCTCGAAGGTTCCGTTGTCGCTGTCTGGAATGCCGGTCGCGATATCGCTTTGCCCCGGGTTGAAGTTGAATCGATCCTCGGCATGCAGGACCATGTCGAGTCGAATCCAGGTTTCGCCCTTCTTCTCGCTCACCTTGACATTGCCGCTGAGCCAGATCACATGCCCGCCAATCGCCTTCTGCCAGTTTTCGGTTGCCGGGTAGGGGAACAGGCTCGTGTCGCCGCAGGATATGGCGTCGCCGGTGATGCTGAACTCCTTGACCGTGTTGTCGGCCTCCCACACGATCTCTGCGCCGTCTTGGATGTCGAGCATCGCGTTGGCCAGCGTGGTTACACCCGAACTGTCATTCATCACGTACGACTCGTACGAGAAGACGTACGGCAAACCGCCCCCGTGCAGGAAGTGCCGGTACGCCTCGCACCCCTCCTTCAGATCGGGCCTGAGAGTCTCGGCACCGGACAGGATTGTTTGCCACTTGACGAGTGCGACATAGTCCGTCGCGGTCGGCTTGCGGGGCCGCAGTTTGCCGAGAAAGCCGTCGTCGAAGACGATCGAACCGGGCCTGATCGGCGAGCCCAGCCGGTAGCGGGCGCCGAAGAACTTCGGCGACGGAACCGACTTACCCTGCGCCGGCATGACCCCGGCCTGGCCGGGCACGGGACGCGTATCTCTGGGGGCAAGCGGATTGCCTTGATTCCGCATGCGCGGGTTCCAGTTCGGATTGGTCGATCGGTCGCCCATGTGTCATCCCATCGGAGTTGACCCAGCAGATACGCGCAAGCGGCCTTTGCTCGACCGTTGGCGCCCGAGCGCCGGCCTGGGCCCTGGCTGAGATCGTACTCGCGCCGCCACGACACCCGACCGCGGTGCACAGTCTGCAGCAGGCGTCAGCCCAGAGGGCTGGCTGCTGCACACCGCACGCTGCGGCCCGGCTCAGGGCTGCTTACTTGACGGTCGTGAAGCGCGCTTCCGGCCGGTCGTCGGACCGGTGCACCGTCGTCACGCCCTGCTTCATCGCCCACGGCCGGACCTGGTGGTGCAGCGGGATCACCAGCACCTCGTCGCGCGTGCGAATCAGCGCCTCGCGGATCATCGCGTTGCGCTTGGCCACGTCGACTTCGGTCTTCATCGCGTCGACCAGACGGTCGACGGTGGCGTCGCTGACCTTGCTGAAGTTGAAATTGCCGTCGGCGCCTTGCGTGCGCGTGCGCACCAGCGACTGCAGCGAGTACTGTGCGTCGTAGGTCGCCACGCCCCAGCCCAGCAGGTAGATCGACGAGTCGAAGTTCTGCACCTTCTGGATGAAGGTGGCCATGTTCTCGGCCGCCAGCGTGGTCTTGACACCGATGCGCGCCCACATCGCCACCACCGCCTGGCAGATCTCCTCGTCATTGACGTAGCGGTTGTTCGGGCAGTTCAAGCGCACCTCCAGGCCGTCG
Source organism: Rubrivivax sp. (assembly GCA_031408155.1). Taxonomy (GTDB): domain Bacteria; phylum Pseudomonadota; class Gammaproteobacteria; order Burkholderiales; family Burkholderiaceae_C; genus Rubrivivax. The sequence continues at coordinate 6,455 of JANOJJ010000198.1, read as the reverse complement.
GGGTAGCCGGCTTCGGCCAGCAGCTTCCTGGCGCCGTCGGCGTCGGGTTTGATCGGCGCGTCGAGCACGGTGTCGTGACCATTGACGCCCGGGGCGACGATCAGGTTTGCCGGGACCGACATGCCACGCATGATGTTGCGCTGGATCGCGGCGCGGTCGATCGCGATCGACAGCGCCTGACGCACGCGCTTGTCGGCAAACGGGTTCTTGCCCTTGACGTTGCTGTGCTTGAGCTCGGCGCTGCCCATGTCGGGCGCCAGGAAGATCGTGCGCACCTCGGGGCCGTCCAGGATCTTGAGCTTGCTGTCGCCGCGCAGCCGGGCCACGTCCTGTGTCGGCAGGTCGGTCAGCATGTCGACGTCTCCCGACAGCAGCGCCGCCACGCGCGTGGGGTCTGACTTGATCGGCGTGTAGATGACTTCCTTGACGTTGCTGGTGTGCTTGTCCCACCAGTCGTTGTTGATGGTCATCGTGATGCGCTGCTCGGGCGTCCAGCCGGTGATCCTGTACGGGCCGGTGCCCATCACGTTGCGCGACGCGAAGTTCTCTTCCTTGTTCTTGTAGTCCTGCACGTTGGCGGTGCGGTTCTTCTCCGCCCAGGCCTTGCTCATGATGAAGAAGCTGATGCTGTTGCGCAGCAGGATCGGATTGGGGGCGGACATGATGAAGTCCACCGTGTGGTCGTCGACCTTCTTGATCTCGACCACGCCGGTGACGTAGATGCCCATCGTGCCCTGCGGCTGCTTGACGCGGCCGTACGAGAAGATCACGTCATCGGCAGTGAAGGGCGTGCCGTCATGGAACTTGACACCCTTGCGCAATTCGAAGCGCACCTGGGTCGGGCTGACGGTGGTCCAGCGGGTAGCCAGTGACGGCTCGACCTCGTATTGCGGGCCGTAGCGTGTGAGGCCTTCGTAAGCGTGCTGCAGGATCGCGTTGGTGGTGGCGTGGTTCTGCGAATGCGGGTCCAGCGTCAGGATGTCGTTCTGGGCCGCCCAGCGCAAGGTCTGCGCATGGGCAGGGGCCAACAGCGTGGCAGACAGGGCCGCGGTGGCCAGCAGGGCCTTCAAGCTCATCAGGAATCTCCTCGAGGCAAACACAAACCGGCAATGCTAGGCCTTCGCCCGGCCGGCCCGGTGCGGGAATCCCCCGAGGCCACGGGGTCGGAACGGGCCTGTCGCATCGCCACAATCGGGCCCCTGCCTTGCAGGTCACGCCGCGTGCGCATGCGCTCGGCGTGTTTCCCCCTGTCGGGGCTGTTGCTGATGCTTGCTTTCATTCTTCGCCGGCTGGCCCAGGCCGTGGCCGTGATGCTCACGGTGGCCTTCATAGCCTTCATGCTGTTCCAGTACGTGGGCGACCCGGTGACCAACCTGTTGGGCCAGGACGCCACCGCCGAACAACGCGACCTGCTGCGCAAGGACCTGGGTCTGGACCAGCCGTTCTTCATGCAGTTCGCCGCTTTCGTCGGCAACGCGGTGCAGGGCGAGTTCGGCATGAGCCTGCGCCAGGGACGCCGGGTCTCGTCGCTGATTGTCGAGCGCCTGCCGGCGACGCTCGAGCTGTCGCTGGCCGCCGCCGTGATCGCGCTGGTGCTGGGCATTCCGCTCGGGGTGTATGCCGCGCTGCGCCGCGGCCGCATGCTGGCGCAGGCGATCATGGGCCTGTCGCTGCTGGGCGTTTCACTGCCCACTTTCCTGATCGGCATCTTCCTGATCCTGATCTTTGCGGTGCTGCTGAAGTGGCTGCCCAGCTTCGGCCGCGGTGACACCGTCGCGCTGGGCGCGTGGACCACCGGGCTGCTCACGGCCGACGGCTGGAAGCACCTGGTGCTGCCCGCCATCACCTTGTCGGTCTATCAGCTGGCGCTGATCATGCGACTGGTGCGCGCCGAGATGCTGGAAGTGCTGCGCACCGACTTCATCAAGTTCGCCCGCGCGCGCGGTCTGTCGAACCAGGCGGTGTACTTTGGCCATGCGCTGAAGAACACGCTGGTGCCGGTGATGACGATCACCGGTCTGCAGCTCGGTAGCCTGATCGCCTTTGCCATCATCACCGAGACCGTGTTCCAGTGGCCCGGCATGGGTTTCCTTTTCATCCAGGCGGTGCAGTTCGCCGACGTCCCCGTGATGGCGGCCTACCTGTGCCTGATCTCGCTCATCTTCGTCGTCATCAACCTGGTGGTCGACCTGTTGTATTTCGCGGTCGACCCGCGGCTGCGCATCGAGCGGCCCGGTCCCGGCCACTGACCTTGCCTGCATCGACTCCAAGGCATGACAACTTCTGCTTCGACTGACGCACCAGCGCCGGGCGCGCTGGCGCGATTCTTCGCCGGTGACGTTTGGTACAGCTTCAAGCACTCGCCGGTGGCCATCGTGGCGGCGCTGCTGGTGCTGATCTGCGTGGTCAGCGCAGCCTTTGCGCCCTGGCTGTCGCCGCACAACCCGTTCGACCTGGCCACGCTCGAACTGTCGGACGCGCGGCTGCCGCCGGCCTGGCTGCCTGGCGGCAAGGCAGCGTTTGTGCTGGGTACCGACGACCAGGGGCGCGACATCCTGTCTGCGCTCATGTACGGCGCGCGCATTTCGCTGTTCGTGGCGCTGGCCGCGGTTCTGCTATCGGTCGTGATCGGCGTCGGCCTGGGTTTGCTGTCGGGCTTTGTCGGTGGCCGCATCGACGCCTTCCTGATGCGCCTGTGCGACGTGATGCTGTCGTTTCCAGCCATCCTGGTGGCGCTGCTGATCGACGGCGTGGGCCGCGCGATCTTCCCCAATGCACACGAGTCGCTGGCCTTTGCGGTGCTGGTGCTGGCCATTGCGCTGACGGGTTGGGTCAAGTACGCGCGTACCGTGCGCGGCACCACCATGGTCGAACGGCAGAAGGAATACGTGCAGGCCGCGCGCGTGATCGGCGTGCCGTCGTCGCGCATCATGCGCCGCCACGTGCTGCCCAACGTGCTCGGGCCGGTGCTGGTGCTGGCCACCATCGACGTCGCGCAGGCCGTGATCATCGAGGCCACCTTGTCCTTCCTGGGCGTGGGCGTGCCGCCGACCAGTCCATCGCTGGGCACCTTGATCCGAGTCGGCAACGACTTCCTGTTCTCCGGCGAATGGTGGATCACGGTGTTCCCGGGCGCGATGCTGATGCTCATCGCGCTGAGCGTCAATCTGCTCGGCGACTGGCTGCGCGACGCGCTCAACCCGCGGCTGAGGTAGTCATGACCAAGCCCTTGTTGCAGGTCCGCAACCTGCGGGTCGAGTTCCCCAACCGCCACGGCACGCTGCTGGCGCTGGACGACATTTCGTTCGACATCGCGCCCGGCGAGATCCTGGGTGTGGTGGGCGAATCGGGCGCTGGCAAGTCGCTGACCGGTGCCGCCATCATCGGCTTGCTGGAGCCACCCGGGCGCGTGGCCAGCGGGCAGATCCTGCTCGACGGCCGGCGCATCGACAACCTCGATGCCGACCAGATGCGCCGCATCCGCGGGCGCCAGATCGGCGCCGTGTTCCAGGACCCGCTGACGTCGCTGAACCCGCTCTACACCGTGGGTCGACAACTGGTCGAAACGATCCAGACCCACCTGCCAATGAACGAGAGCCAGGCGCGCGCGCGTGCGCTCGACCTTTTGCGCCAGACCGGCATCCCGGCGCCCGAGGCGCGCATCGATCAATACCCGCACCAATTTTCCGGCGGCATGCGCCAGCGCGTGGTGATCGCGCTGGCACTGGCTGCCGAACCGCGACTGATCGTGGCCGACGAGCCGACGACGGCGCTGGACGTGTCGATCCAGGCGCAGATCATCGCCCTGCTCAAGCGCCTGGCCAGGGACAAGGGCGCGGCCGTGATGCTGATCACGCACGACATGGGCGTGATCGCCGAGACCTGCGACCGGGTGGCCGTGATGTATGCCGGGCGCATCGTCGAACTGGGGCCGGTGCACGAGGTGATCCACCACCCGGCGCATCCGTACTCGAGCGGGCTGATGGGGTCGATCCCGGCGATGGACGAAGACCGTGAGCGGCTGCTGCAGATCGATGGCGTGATGCCGCGCCTGACCGCCATCCCCGAGGGCTGCGCCTTCAACCCGCGCTGCACCCAGGTCTTCGAGCGCTGTCGCCACGAACGCCCAAACCTGATGCCGGCCCATGCGACGCAGGCGGCCTGCTGGCTGCATGCCGCGACAGCGGGGGCCGCCTCATGACGGCGCTGGTCGAGGTGGTGGATCTGCAGAAGGTCTTCGACGTGTCGGCGCCGTGGCTCAACCGCGTGCTCGAACGCAAGCCGCGCCAGTATGTGCACGCGGTGGACGGTGTCAGCTTCGCCATCGAGCGCGGCCGCACGCTGGCGCTGGTCGGCGAGTCGGGCTGCGGCAAGAGCACGGTGGCGCGACTGCTGGTGGGCCTGTACGAGACCAGCGCCGGCCAGGTGCGATTCGACGGCCAGGACACGGCAGCGCTGCTGAAATCGGCGCAGGCGTTGGCCTTGCGGCGGCGCATGCAGATGATCTTCCAGGATCCGTACGCCAGTCTGAACCCGCGCTGGCGCGTGCGCGACATCGTGGCCGAGCCGCTGCGCGAGCATGGCCTGCTCAGTGCCGCCGCCGCCGTCTACGACCGGGTTGGCGAACTGTTGCAGTCGGTGGGGCTGGCGCGCGCCGATGCGCTGAAGTTTCCGCACCAGTTCTCGGGCGGCCAGCGGCAGCGCATCTCGATCGCGCGTGCGCTGGCGACGAGCCCGGAGTTCCTGGTCTGCGACGAGCCGACCTCGGCGCTCGACGTGTCGGTGCAGGCGCAGGTGCTCAACATCATGAAGGACCTGCAGCGCGAGCGAGGCCTGACCTACCTCTTCATCTCGCACAATCTGGCGGTGGTGCGCCATGTCGCCGACGAGGTGGGCGTGATGTACCTCGGGCGGCTGGTCGAACTCTCGCCCAAGGCGCAGCTCTTCGGCCAGCCGCGTCACCCCTACACGCGCATGCTGCTGGACGCCATTCCGGACATCCACATGAGCGGCCGCGCCCGCACGCCGGTGCAGGGCGAGGTGCCCAACCCCTTGAGCCCGCCGACGGGCTGCGCCTTTCACCCGCGCTGCCCGCACGCCAATCCGCGCTGCAGTGCCGAGCGGCCGCTGCTGATCCAGCGCGACAGCGTGCAGGTGGCCTGCCACGCGGTGCAAGAAGGTCGGCTGTAGCGGCTGCTATTCCTTCGGCCTGAAGGCCATGATGAGGGTGGCCGGCACACGACCGTCGACGTCGCGCGGCAGCGAGCCGGTGCGGTCGATCGCGCGCAGCACGGCTTCGTCCCAGTCCTTGTTGCCGCTGCTGCGCAACAGGCGTCGCGCGATGATGCTGCCGCCGGCGCCGGCACGCACTTCGACTTCGGCAGCGGGGTTGCCGCTGATGCTGTCGGTGAACACGATGTTGGGCTTGATCGCGGCGATCAGGCGGCCGGTGTAACTGGCCGACGGGCCGCTGGACTGTGCTGCCGTACCGCCATCGGACCCGGTCGGTGTGCCGACCTGGCCCATCAGGCGATCGAGATTCTTCTGCCGCTGTTGCGCCAGTCGCTCCTCGTCGGCCTTCTCCTGCCTGGCCAGTTGCTCTTGCTTGCGGGCTTCAGCTTCGGCCTTGTGCCTGGCTTCGGCCTCGCGTTCCATGCGCAAGCGTTCCCTTTCGGTGCGGGAGTGCTCTGCCTTGTCACGGGCAGCTGCCCGGTCGCGTTCGGCGCGTTCGGCGCGTTCGAGCTTCTCACGCTCGGCTTTGGCCTGTGCGATCGCGATCTGCGGGTCGGGTTGTGTCGGCTCGACCTTGGGTGGCGGTGGCGCGGGCGCCGGTGCGGGCGCCACGGGGGCCGGCGCCGGCGCAGGGGGCGGCGGCGCTGGCGCGGCCCGCTGCGGCAGCGCCGACCACAGCTCGGCGCTGACGATCTCGGGCGCACTGGCGCGCCATTGCACCACGCTGGCCATCGCCAGGAGCATCGATGCATGCACCAGTAGCGCCAGCACCGCACCCGGCAGCATGCCGCCTGGCGCGCGCGGCAACAGGTCGTTCGTGGTCGCCGCGGTCATGGCCTACTGCCCCTGCCTGACCGTCAGGCCGACGCGCTGGATGCGTTCTTTCTGCAGTGCCGACATCACGTTCATCACTGCTTCGTACTTGATGTTGCGGTCGGCACTGATGATCACCGGCACCTCGGCGTTGCCGGCCTGCAGTTGGCGCACGCGCGCGGGCAGCCTGGCCAGCGTCACGCCCTCGGGCTCGCCCTGGTCCAGCCGCAAGCGCAGTTTCTCGTCGGCGCCGACCATCACCTCGACCACGGCGGGCGGGCGCTGGCGACTCTTGCCCACCGTGGGCACGTCGACCATGCCGGTGGTGATCAGCGGCGCGGTGACCATGAAGATGATCAGCAGCACCAGCATCACATCGATGAACGGCACCATGTTGATCTCGTTCATCG
>JANOJJ010000192.1:0-6967 GCA_031408155.1 Rubrivivax sp. | reverse complement strand
GACGGCGGCATCTGGATCGAGCACATGCTCAAGGGGCTGCCTGGCGGTCAACTGGGCTTCCTCATTGCCGTCAATATCTTCATCTTCTTCCTGGCGTTCTTTCTCGACTTCTTCGAGATCGCCTTCATCATCATTCCGTTCCTGGTACCGGTGGCCGACAAGCTCGGCATCGACCTGATCTGGTTCGGCGTGATGATCTGCGTGAACATGCAGACCAGCTTCATGCATCCGCCATTCGGCTTTGCCTTGTTTTACCTGCGCGGCATCGCCGACACGCTGTACAAGAACGGCTCACTGCCACGCAAGGTGGAGTCCAGCGACATCTACATGGGGGCCATTCCCTGGATCGTGATCCAGCTCATACTGGTGTCGATCGTGATCTTTGTGCCCCAGACAGTGACAGTCTTCCTCGACAAACCCAAGACGCTGGATGTCGACAAGGCCAGCGAGACGATCCAGCAGATGGATCGCAGCCGAGGTCAGGCGCCCAAGGGTGACCCGATGGAAGGATTGAGCCGACCCGCAGACACCGCGTCAGGTGCTGGCCAAGCGGCGGAAGATCCGATGGAAGCAGTGCGTCGCGTGCTCGAGCAGGACAAGACCAAAAAGTAGACGTCCAACGACCGGGGCGGATCAAGCAAGAGGGGCTGCGGTGACACCGTAGCCCCTCTTCATTTGCGCGATCACCTCGCCCCTCGCGCCGTCATCCAGTTGCCTTGCGCACCCGAAGAGTGCGCGATCGCCATCAAAGCTTGGCGCTTTGCATGTAGTCGTCAAACCCAGCTTCGGTGAAGCGGAACCACAGGATCACGTCGCGACGGAACACCGAAAAGTCCTCGTAGACCTTTTTCCAAGCCGGATTGGTCGCCGACAGCTCGCTGTACAAGGCCATCGATTCCTTGAAGGCGGCATCCATGATGTCCTTCGGGAAGCGAACGAGCTTGGTGCCACCGGCGACCAGCCGTTTCAGCGCTGCCGAGTTGCGCGCGTCGTACTTTGCCTGCATGTCGGTGTGGGCAAACGCGGCGGCGGCCTCGATGATCGCCTTGTATTCGGTCGAGAGCGCCTCGTAGGCCTTGATGCTGACATGCAGGTCGAGTTGCGGGCCGCCTTCCCAGTAGCCCGGGTATGCGTAGTACTGAGCGATCTTGTTGAATCCCAGCTTCTCGTCGTCGTAGGGACCGACCCACTCGGCGGCGTCGACGGTGCCCTTCTCGAGCGCAGCGTAGATCTCGCCGGCGGGGATGTTGGCGGCCACGCCGCCCAGGCGCTCGAAGACCCTGCCGCTGAAGCCGCCGGTGCGGAACTTCACGCCCTTGAGGTCGGCCAGCGATTTGACTTCCTTGCGCCACCAGCCCCCCATCTGGGCCCCGGTGTTGCCCATCGGGAAGCTGATGATGTTGTAGTTGCGGTAGAACTCGCGCATCAGTTTCAGGCCGTTGCCTTCGTACATCCACGCCGTCATCTGGCGGCTGTTCAGGCCGAACGGGATCGCGCAGCCGAGAGCGAAGGTCGGGTCCTTGCCGAAGTAGTAGTACGGAGCGGTATTGGCCGCCTCGACCGTGCCGGCCTGCAAGGCGTCAACGGTGCCCAGCGCCGGCACGATTTCGCCTGCCGCGTGAGTGGAGATCTGGAACTTGCCGCCGGTCATGTCGCTGACCTTCTTGGCGAAGACGTCGTTGACGCCGAACAGCGTGTCCAAGGACTTGGGAAAGCTGGAGGTCAGCCGCCAGCGGATACTGGCTTGCGCATGAACGATGGCCGGCGCCACGCCCGAGGCAAGCACGCCAGCCAAGCCGGCACCGTGAACAAAGGAACGACGTTCCATGGAAATCTCCTGGCGGAATCGATTGAAAGGAAGGCGCGGGATTCTAGGAAGGAGGCCAGGCAGCAATTGGGTGGGTTTACCCGCCCGAATGCCACTCTCGCCACCAAACCCGGCAGCGCGACTGGCGCAGTGCCTTCAACGCAGCCTGACGCTCGCCGAATTCAGGGTTCGCACGGAGGCCGCGGCGCTGGTCAGGTGTCTCATTCGCCCGCCAGCTTCATGCGCTCGATCAACACCGACCCGATACTGCGGCTGCCCGAGTTGTAGACATCGGCACCGACCCAGGCCATGTCCTTGAACATCTGCTCGAGGTTGCCGGCGACGGTGATCTCCTGCACCGGGAAGGCGATCTGCCCGTCTTCGACCCAGAACCCCGCGGCGCCGCGCGAGTAGTCGCCGGTCACGCCATTGATGCCCTGCCCCATCATCTCGGTGACGAACAGTCCACGGTGCAGCCGCTTGATCATCGCCGGCAAGGAATCGGCCGCCGTGGTGCGGCGACTGGTCAGCGACAGGTTCTGCGCGCCGCCGGCGTGGCCGGTGGTCTTCAGGCCCAGCTTGCGGGCCGAATAGGTCGACAGGAAGTAGCCCTGCACGATGCCCGCGTCGATCACGCGCCGCTCGCGCGTGCGCACGCCCTCGTCGTCGAACATCGCGCTGCCTTTGCCCTTGGGCACATGCGGGTCCTCCACCACATCCACATGCTCGGGCAGCACCTGCTGGCCCAGGCAGTCGAGCAGGAAGCTGGCCTTGCGGTACAGCGCACCGCCCGAGGTGGCATGGACCAGGCTGCCCAGCAGCCCCGAGGCCACCGTGGACTCGAACAACACCGGCACTTCGGCTGTCGGCACGCGCCGCGGCTTCAGGCGTGACAGCGCACGCTCGGCCGCATAGCGGCCCACCGCCTCGGGCGCGGCCAGGTCGGCGGCGTCGCGCATCGAGCTGTACCAGGAGTCGCGCTGCATGTGCCGGCCGCGGCCGGCGATCGGGGACACCGACACGTAGTGACGTGAGCTGGCATAGCCGCCGCGGAATCCGCGCGTGTTGCCGGACCAGAAATGCGACTGCTGCGCCGACACGCCAGCGCCTTCGGAGTTGGTGATCTGGCGGCTGGTCGACAGCGCCGCCTGTTCGCAGCGCAGCGCTACCGCCGCGGCTTGCTCGGCATCGATGGTCCAGGGGTGGAACAGGTCGAGGTCGCGTGCCACTTCGTCGGGCGTGGCCAGCTCATCGGCATCCGGCAGGCCCGCGGCCGGGTCCTCGGCGGTGAAACGCGCGATGTCGAACGCTGCCTGCACCGTGCGCTCGATGGCCGTGGGCGAAAAATCCGACGTGCTGGCATTGCCGCGCCGCTGGCCCAGGTAGACGCTCACGCCGAGCGACTTGTCGCGGTTGCGTTCGACGTTCTCGAGCTCGCCCTTGCGCACCGACACCGACAGCCCGACACCTTCCGAGACCTCGGCGCCGGAGTCACTGGCACCGAGCTTGCGGGCCAGGGCCAGCGTGTCGTCCACCATCTGCTGGAACTGGTCGCGCCGGAATGCAAAGCCGGACGCGGGCTCATGTGGGGTCATGGAGAGGGGGCAAGATGGGGTGGGATCGCAGAGGCGGACGCGCAAGCGAACAGGGGCGTCCAACTATGATACCGACCCCTCCCCTGCGACCTGCTGCCCTGCATGAACCGACGCGCCGCCCCGCATCGCGGCATCGACGCCCATTACGGCGATGGCGATGGCGATGCCGATGAAGACGATGGCCCGAGCAAGACCCAGCTCAAGCAGCAGTCACACGAACTGCAAAGGCTCGGCCAGCAGCTCGCCGAGTTGAGCCAGGACCAGCTCGACCGCGCCCGCATGCCCGACCGCCTGCGCGAGGCGCTCGAGGCCTTGCGCCATACCCGGTCGCACGAGGGCAAGCGCCGCCAGTTGCAGTACGTGGGCAAGCTGATGCGCACGGCCGACGCCGAACCCTTGCGCCAGGCCGTGGCCGAAGCCGAACTGGGTTCGGCCCGGCAGGCGCTGCAACTGCACGAACTCGAACGCTGGCGCGCCGAGCTGATCGCCGACGACGATGCGCTAACGCGTTGGCTGCACGCGCACCCCGATACCGACACCCAGCAGCTGCGCAGCCTGGTGCGCGCGGCGCGCCGCGACACCGCAGCCCTCGGTCCTGAAGACCGCCAGCCACGCGCGGTGCGCGAGCTGTTCCAGTTCATCAAACCCTACTTGCAAGGCCAGCCATGAAACCATACGACCCGGTGCGTGTCGGCGTGGTCTCGATCAGCGACCGCGCGTCCAGCGGCGTGTACGAAGACAAAGGCATCCCGGCGCTGAAGGACTGGCTGGCGCGCGCGCTGCGCAATCCGATCGAATGGCACGAGCGCCTGATTCCTGATGAGCTGTCCGGCATCAGCGCCGCGCTGTGCGAGCTGGCCGACCGCGTGCACTGCGACCTGGTGCTGACCACCGGCGGCACTGGCCCGGCCCCGCGCGACGTCACGCCCGAGGCCACGCTGGCGGTGGCACACAAGGTGATGCCGGGCTTTGGCGAGCAGATGCGGCAGATCAGCCTGGCCTTCGTGCCGACGGCCATCCTGTCGCGCCAGTTGGCAGTGATCCGTGGACGTTCGCTGATCATCAACCTGCCGGGCCAGCCGAAGTCGATTGCCGAGACCTTGCAAGGTCTGCCGCAGGCAGTGCCACCGGTGCACGGCATCTTCGCGGCCGTGCCCTACTGCATCGACCTGATCGGCGGGCCGTATCTCGAAACCGACGACACCGTGTGCAAGGCATTCCGGCCGAAGTCGGCGCTGCGGCCGCCGCGCGACCAGACGCCCGCTACTTGACGAGCCGGTTCAGCCCCTCGGCGTCGAAGCGCTCGGTGGTGTGCGCATCCTGCGGCACGCAGTCGGCCATCGGCAACTCGCGCGAGCGGGCCGACAGCTTTTCGATCGCCTGCCACAGCAGCGCGATCTGGTGCTCGTGGCCCGAGGCGTTGTCGATCAGGCCTTTCATGGCCTGCGCCACCGGGTCGTCGCCCAGCGTCACGCCGTAGGCCGAAAAGCCCATCTTGACAGCTGCCTCCTGGCGCGCGACGTCGGCCGACTTCTGCACGATGCGCGCCGGGATACCGACCGCCGTGGCACCGGCAGGCACCGCTTGCAGCAACACGGCGTTCGAGCCCACGCGTGCGCCCTCGCCCACCGTGAAGCCGCCCAACACCTTGGCCCCGGCGCTGACGATCACGCCGCGGCCCAGCGTCGGGTGGCGCTTGGTACCCTTGCCGAGCGACGTGCCGCCGAGTGTGACGCCCTGGTAGATCGTGCACTCGTCGCCGACCTCGGCCGTCTCGCCGATCACGACCCCCATGCCATGGTCGATGAAGACCCGGCGGCCGATGCGGGCGCCCGGGTGGATCTCGATGCCGGTCAGCAAGCGCGCCACATGCGACGTGAAGCGGCCGGCCCAGCGCCAGCCACGCACCCACATGCCATGGGCAACGCGATGCAGCACCAGCGCATGCAGGCCCGGGTAACACGTCAGCACCTCCCAGCTCGAACGTGCCGCAGGGTCGCGTTCGCGGATGCAGGCGATGTCTTCACGCAATCGGCTGAACATGGCGGGCTTTCGAAGCGGGTCAGTATCGCCCTGGCCTGCATGACGGGCCCGGGCTGGATCCAGTGTAGCCGCGAGTCCCGAAAACGGCCTCACCTGCTCAGCCGCCGCCGTCGACCCGGCGCGCAGCCTGTTCGACCGCGCGCGCCACGCCGCGCAGGATGTGCACTTCCTGTTGCGTGAGCCCGGCGCGCAGGGCCAGTTGTTGCAGTCGCGGCATCAGTTTCTTCGGCGCCGCAGGGTCCAAGAAACCGATCTTCACGAGCACCTGTTGCCAATGGTCGAGCGTACCCTGCAGCGCCGCCAGGTCGGCATGCTCGGGCTCGGCGGTGCGCGGCGCGACCGCGTACCCGCCCAGGGCCTGGCGCCACTCGTAGGCCAGCAACTGCACCGCCTGCGCGAGATTGAGCGAGCCGTAGGCCGGGTGGGTCGGGATGCTCAGGCAAACCCGGCAGCGGTACACGTCGTCGTTGCTCATGCCGGTACGCTCGGGACCGAAGACGAAGGCCACACGGTGCGCGCTGCCACCGAGCGGGGCCAGGTGCTCGCGCGGCGCCGCCGTCGGCGGGCCGAAGTCGCGTGGCGTCATCGCCGTGGCGCAGGCGTAGGTGCAGCCGTCGAGTGCCTGCGCCAGTGTGTCGACCACGCGGGCGCGACGCAGGATGTCGGCTGCGCCACTGGCCATGGCCACGGCCTCTGCGTGGCCGGCGATGTCGGCCGAGCGCGGCCCTACCAGGACCAGGTCGGCAAAGCCCATCACTTTCATCGCTCGCGCCGTTGCACCCACGTTGCCGGCATGGCTGGTGCCCACCAGCACGAAGCGGGTCGGGTCGATCTGCGGCACAGGGGACGAGAGCGCGGCTGCAGTCATGGGCCGGGGACGGCTCGGTAGAATCGGCGGCTTGCGCGGTTGATTGTGACTGCGCCGCTCTTTGCCCCCGCCGCCGTCCCTACCCCCGCAGCACGAATCCGCAGGCCCCACCCATGTCGCAAGCGCTCCACCCCATGCTCAACGTCGCCGTCAAGGCGGCCCGCGCGGCAGCGGCGATCATCAACCGGGCGGCACTCGACCTCGAGGTGCTCAAGGTCGGCAGCAAGGGCCCGAACGACTTCGTCACCGAGGTCGACCAGGCCGCCGAGCAGGCCATCATCGAGATCCTGCTCGAGGCCTACCCCGGCCACGGCATCCTGGCCGAGGAATCGGGCCGTGAACATGGTGCCCGGCACAGTGAGTACACCTGGATCATCGATCCGCTGGACGGCACCACCAACTTCCTGCACGGATTCCCGGTCTATGCGGTGTCGATCGCGTTAGCGCACCGCGGCCTGGTGCAGCAGGCGGTGGTCTACGACCCGACGCGCAACGACATGTTCTACGCGTCACGCGGACGCGGCGCGTTCCTCAACGACAAGCGCCTGCGCGTCTCCAAGCGGCTGCGCCTGGCCGAGTCGCTGATCGGCACCGGATTCCCGTTCCGCAGGGGGCGACAACTTCAAGCGCTACATGCAGATGTTCGAGGACGTG
>JANOJJ010000181.1:0-5600 GCA_031408155.1 Rubrivivax sp. | reverse complement strand
GGCCTGCCGCCGCGGCAGACCGGGACCGCGTCGGCGCCACGTCGCAAGCGGCCCTGAGATCGGACGTGCAAGTCCGGAAGGACTTGCGCGCCTATCGAAGGACTGGCCGCGATACAAGCGGCCAGGCTGAAGCCGGACCTGCAAGACGGCAGGGGCTTGCAACGTGCCCGACTTCTGACCGCAAGGCTCAGAGCCAGAACGCCACGCCCGCGTAGATCAGGGCGTCGCTGTCGCTCAGGCCGGCCAACTGGACGGCGTCGTCGTTCGGCGCATAGATGAAGTTGCCGTAGGGCCCGCTGCTCTGGTCCCAGACCAGGCCGATCGCGATCGAGCCGCCCGACGCATCGTCGGCATAGGCACGAAATGCCTCGCCGTCGAACGCCAGGCCGGGCTGGCTGCGCACCAGGTCGTCCTTGAGTTGGGTGTCGGCGGTCCAGAAGTACACGTCAGAGACCGAGTCGTGAAAGCGCCAGACTGCCACGCTGTCGTCGCCCACGTCTGGGGCCCGCAGCGAAACTTCACCGCCACTGCGACCATGGTCGTCGGTCCAGCGCGTGAACTCGGACGAGTCGTCGGTGAAGATCCATTGGCCGCTGCGGGCGTTCTGCACCAGCAGCAGCTTGTCGCCGCCGTTGTCGTCGCCGATGTCGTGCGTGGCGGGATCATCGACGCCGTTGTCGTCACCCCCGTCGTGCGTGGCCGGGTCATCGACGCCGTTGTCGTCACCGAGGTCGTGGTCGATCGGATCGTCATTGCCGCCGCGGTCGTCGGTCGTGTTGCGCTTTGCCATTTCTTGCTCCTTGAGGATGGGCCGTAGGCCGGATGTACGCAGGGATATACGCAAGGCATGTGCCAACCCTGTTCCTGGATAGCTCACCTGGGAGCGGCCGACTGCAAGCGCTGGATCCTGAGGTGGGTTGGGTCAAATCCCCCGGGGCAACCGGGGTAGGATCCCCGAGGTGTGACGGCCTGTGGCTGGGTGTTACCAACGCTGGTCGGCCGGCTGGCTGATTCGATCGGCCCGGCTCGCAGCGGTCCCCAGCGCGATGTCCGTGTCCTGCTGCGGTCGGCGGCTGTCGTCGACCTGCACAGCGCGCGCCGGACGAACAGGCGCAGACCGCGTTTTTTAGCCCGCCAGCATGTCGACCCAGATGTTCTCGGCCCACGACTGCGCGTAGCGCCCCTCGGCCTGGCTGGCCACCGCCGACAAGCCGCCCGCGCCGCTTTGGACCTTGAAGGTCTTGTCGGCCGCGTCGTACGGGTGGATCGTGGCCACGTGCACGGCCTGGTCGGCGGTGACGAAGCTGTAGCAGGTGTTCATCACCAGCGGCGACGGGTTGACCGGCTCGCCCTTGAGCAACTGGATGATCGCCGCCGCCGCCACCTTGGCGTGCTGGTTGGCCATGTGACCCGACTTGGGCATGGCCGGCGCTGAAAAGGTGGCGTCCCCCAGCACATGCACAGCGGGTGCGGCGGTCGATTCCATCGTCAGCCAGTCGACGCGGACCCAGCGTGCGTTGACGTTGGCCAGCCCGGCGTGGCGCGCGATGTCACCGGCGCGCTGCGGCGGCACGACATTGAGCACGTCGGCCTTGATGACCTCGAAGTCGAACCTTGCCAGGCCGCCGGCCGCGTCCACGGTCCTCAGTTCGGCGTTCGGGCGATATTCCAGCAGGCCGGCGTAATGGTCCTTGAAGGCCTTTTCGAACAGGCCCTTCTTGCTCGTGATCTCGGGGTTGGCGTCGAACACCAGCAGCTTGGACCGCGGCTTGGCCACCTTCAGGTAGCTCGCCACCATGCAGGCGCGCTCGTAGGGCCCGGGCGGGCAGCGGTAGGGTGACTTGGGAATGCTCAGTGCGACGACGCCGCCGTCGCGCATCGCCTCGAGCTGCTGGCGCAGCGCCAGCGTCTGAGCACCGGCCTTCCAGCCGTGCAGCACGCGCTGCTGCGCGGCCGGGGTGGACAGCCCGCCGACCTGGTCGAACATGAAGTCGACGCCCGGCGACACGATCAGCCGCTCGTAGGCCAGCTCGTCGCCAGCAGCCAGGCGGACCTTGCGCGAGGCGACGTCGATGGCCGTCGCCTCGCCCTGCACGACCTTGACACCGATCGCGCGCAGGCCGTCGTAGCCGCGCGTGATGTCGGCCATGCGCCGGTGGCCGCCGAGCACCAGGTTGGAGATCGGGCACGACACGAACGAAGCTTCGCGCTCGACCAGGGTGACGTCGACGTTGCCGTCCCAGAGCCTGAGGTAGCGCGCCGCGGTGGCCCCGCCGAAGCCGCCGCCGATGATGACGACACGGCCGATCGACGGGCCTCGAAGGGATCCTGGCACGGCTGGAGCAGCACAGCCGGCCAGCGCCAGCGGCCCGAGCGAGCCGATCGTCAGACCCGCACCCAGCAGGCTGCGGCGCGCCGCGTAGAGGCCCGTGCGACTCATGGTCTGGCGGGCTGGGCAGCGAAGTAGCCGGCGATCAGCCTGAGCTGGGCGTCGGTATAGCCGGTTGCGATCTGGTGCATCACGGTGGCGGGCACCGCCCCGCTCTTGAAGTCCGCCAGCGCGACCAGCAGTCGGTCGGCCGGCATCCCGGCCAGTGCCTTCATCGCAGCGCCGCCCTGGCCGTTGGTGCCATGGCACCCGGCGCAAGTGGCAGCCAGGTTGCGCGCCAGCAGTGGGTCCTGCGCAGCCGCCGGCACGGCCGCGGCCAGCGCCAGGCCGAGTCCGGCCGAAAGGGCAGACAGTGGATGCGGGCGTCGAGTCGGCATCGGCTTGTTTCCTGTGGCGGTCAAGAGCCCTGCATTGTGCGCGTGGGGGCAGGGTCAGCGCGGTTTTCCGACCGGCGCCAGCAGCGGCGTGTCGTGCTCGAGCAGGTGCTGCTCGCCACGCTCGATCAGGTCGTAGCGAAACGCCTCGGCCACCGGCGACAAGGTGCGCGACTGCAGGTGCACCACGTTCCAGGTTCGCATCACCGGCGTGCCTTCGACGTCGAGCAGCGCCAGCAGCGCGCAGCGCAGTTCCAGCCCCAGCGTGTGCAGCGACAGAAAGCTCAGCCCCATGCCGGCGATCACCGCCTGCTTGATGGTCTGGTTGCTCGAGATCTCCATCGTGATGCTCGGCGTGAAGCGGTGCTCGGCAAAGAACTGCTGCATCGCGTTGCGCGTTCCCGAACCCTGCTCGCGCACGATGAACGGGTAGGGCGCCAGCGCTGCCACCGGCGCGTGCCCGACCTGCAGCAAGCGATGCCCGGGCGGCGCGACGATCACCATCGGGTGCGCTGCGAAGGCCTCTGACCGGGTGGCCAGCTCCTTCGGCGGGCGGCCCATCACGGCCAGGTCCACCTCGCCTGACTGCAGCAGGGCCACCAGCTGCTCGCGGTTGCCGGCCACGCGCAGCTTGACATCAACACCCTGGTGGTCCTGCCGAAAACGGGCCAGCAACTGCGGCACGAAATACTTGGCGGTGCTGACCATGCCGATGGTCAGCAGGCCGTGCTCCAGGCGCTTGAAGCGCGCCATCGCGTTCTGCGCGTCGCCCAGTGCGCCGAGCAAGCGCCTGGCATGAACCAGAAAGTACTCGCCTGCGGTGGACAGCGTGACGCGACGTCCCACGCGGTCGAAGAGCGGCAATCCGACCTGCGACTCGATCTCCTTGATCTGCATCGACACCGCCGGCGGCGTCAGGTGCAGCGCCTCGGCCGCGCGCGTGATGCCGCCCTGCTGGGCTACTTCGACGAACACGCGCAACTGGCGGAAGGTGATGTTCATTCAGCAATAGCTTAATCGAACGACAAGAAAGTTTGACTGGTAATTAACCAATTCACTGTCTATCGTGGCGTCGATGCCTGGACAACAGGCGACCGTCGCCAAGGAGACCGCTTGAACCATCCTGCTGAACCCGGTGTGATCACCGACGCCAAGAAGCGCTACAGCGCGGGTGTCCTCAAGTACCGCCAGATGGGCTACTGGGACGCCGACTACGTGCCCAAGGATACCGACACGATCTGCCTGTTCCGCATCACGCCGCAGGACGGGGTCGACGCCATCGAGGCCGCCGCCGCGGTGGCCGGCGAATCGAGCACCGCCACCTGGACCGTGGTCTGGACCGACCGCCTGACCGCCTGCGACAGCTACCGCGCCAAGGCCTTCAAGGTCGAGCCGGTGCCGGCCATCCCCGGCCAGTATTTCGCCTGGGTGGCCTACGACATCATCCTGTTCGAGGAAGGCTCGATCGCCAACATCACGGCCAGCCTGATCGGCAACGTCTTCAGTTTCAAGCCGCTGAAGGCGGCGCGGCTGGAAGACATCCGCATGCCGGTGGCATTGGTCAAGACCTTCAAGGGCCCGCCTACCGGCCTGGTGGTCGAGCGCGAACGGCTCGACAAGTTCGGTCGCCCGCTGCTTGGTGCCACCACCAAGCCCAAGCTGGGGCTGTCGGCGCGCAACTACGGCCGCGTGATCTACGAGGGCCTGAAGGGCGGGCTGGACTTCATGAAGGACGACGAGAACATCAATTCGCAGCCCTTCATGCACTGGCGCGACCGCTTCCTGTACGTGATGGATGCGGTGAACAAGGCCAGTGCGGCCACCGGCGAGGTCAAGGGCAGCTACCTGAACGTGACCGGCGCGACGATGGAAGACATCTACGAGCGCGCCGAGTT
Source organism: Rubrivivax sp. (assembly GCA_031408155.1). Lineage (GTDB taxonomy): Bacteria > Pseudomonadota > Gammaproteobacteria > Burkholderiales > Burkholderiaceae_C > Rubrivivax. Next base: position 942 of record JANOJJ010000181.1, on the reverse strand, counting down.
CGCCAAGGACCTGGGCTCGGTGGTGATCATGCTGGACCTGGTGATCGGCTGTTCGGCGATCCAGACCATGGCCAACTGGGCGCGCAAGCACGACATGATCGTGCACATGCACCGTGCCGGTCACGGCACCTACACGCGGCAGAAGAACCATGGCGTGAGCTTTCGCGTGATCGCCAAGTGGCTGCGCCTGGCCGGCGTCGACCACCTGCACACCGGCACCGCGGTGGGCAAGCTCGAAGGCGACCCGATGACGGTGCAGGGCTACTACAACGTCTGCCGCGACTCGTACACGAAGCAGGACCTGCCGCGCGGCCTGTTCTTCGACCAGGACTGGTGCGACATGCGCAAGGTGATGCCGGTCGCCAGCGGCGGCATTCACGCCGGCCAGATGCACCAGTTGATCGACCTCTTCGGCGACGACGTGATCCTGCAGTTCGGCGGCGGCACGATCGGCCACCCGGCCGGTATCCAGGCCGGCGCGGTGGCCAACCGGGTGGCGCTTGAATGCATCGTCAAGGCGCGCAACGAAGGCCGCGACATCAAGCGCGAAGGCCCCGAGATCCTGCAGGCCGCCGCGCGATCCTGCACGCCGCTGAAGCAGGCGCTCGACACCTGGAAGGACGTGTCGTTCAACTACGCCTCGACCGACACCAGCGATTTCGCCACCACGGCTTCGGTGGCCTGAGACAGGAGACCCGACACCATGATGAGCAACCCCACCGGCCGCATCACGCAGGGCCAGTTCAGCTTCCTGCCCGACCTCAGCGACGCCGAGATCACGCAGCAGATCGACTACGGCCTCGCCAAGGGCTACGCCTGGAGCGTCGAATACACCGACGACCCGCACCCGCGCAACACCTACTGGGAGATGTACGGCATGCCGATGTTCGACTTGCGCGATGCTGCGGGCGTGATGCTCGAACTGGGCAACTGCCGCAAGAC
>JANOJJ010000160.1:0-9120 GCA_031408155.1 Rubrivivax sp. | reverse complement strand
CCGCGCAGGCGCGCTCGCCCGACGGCACGATGAGCACGGTCGGCGACGTAGGCTACGTCGACGACGACGGCTTCTTGTACCTGACCGACCGCTCGACCTTCATGATCATCTCGGGCGGCGTCAACATCTACCCGCAGGAGTGCGAGAACCTGCTGATCACGCACCCGACGGTGGCCGACGCGGCGGTGTTCGGCGTACCCAACGAGGACCTGGGCGAAGAGGTCAAGGCGGTGGTGCAGCTGATGCCCGGCACCGCGCCCAGCGCGCAGACGGCCGCAGCGCTGATCGCCTTCTGCGCCGAACAGCTGGCGCGCCACAAGTGCCCGCGCTCGGTCGACTTCATCGACCAGCTGCCGCGCCTGCCCACCGGCAAGCTGTACAAGCGGCCCCTGCGCGACAAGTACTGGGCCGGGCACCAGAGCCGCATCGTCTGAGCAGGTCCTGCGCTCGGATCGCGCGACCGGCAGCAACCGGAGCGGCGGCGCGCGATCAAAACCAGCCAGAGCCACCGAGAGCCAGCGAGAGCCACCGCCGCCTGCACCGCTGCTGTGCACCCGGTGCCCAGTTCCGGCGCCCGACCTGTGCCAGCATCGAGCCATGGACCAGACCGCCTCCGAAGACCGCGCCCTCACCGGCATCCGCGTGCTCGACTTCTCGATCATGCTGGCTGGCCCCTACGGCGCCCGGCTGCTGGCCGACCTAGGCGCCGACGTAATCAAGATCGAGCCGCCCGAAGGCGACGACATGCGCTTGCGCCAGCCGCTGCGGCCGGATGGCGAGGGCCAGCAGCACAGCACCTACTTCGGCCAGCTCAACGCCGGCAAGCGCAGCCTGGCGCTGGACCTGAAGCAGCCCGCGGCGATCGCCCTCGTCAAGCGCCTGGCCGAGCAGGCCGACGTGGTGCTGGAGAACTTCCGCCCCGGTGTGATGGCGCGGCTCGGATTGGGTGCGGCCACGCTGCGCGCCATCAACCCGCGCCTGGTGTACTGCTCGATCTCGGGCTACGGCCAGACCGGTCCCGCCTCGGAACGTGCCGCCTACGCGATGATCGTGCAGGCCGCCAGCGGCTACGAACGCACGCTGGCGCGCTATGCCGGTGACCGCACGCGGCCGGCGGCGACCGCAACCTTCGTGGCCGACCTGCTGGGCGGCCTCTTTGCGTGCTCGGCGATCCAGAGCGCGCTGCTGCAGCGCGCACGCAGCGGAGCGGGCCAGCAGATCGACGTTGCGCTGATGGACTGCATGCTCAACCTGCTGATCTATGAACTGCAGGAAGCTCAGTTCAAGCTGCCGGCAGCACGCCCCACCTACGGACCGGTGGCCGCTGTCGACGGCGACGTCATGATCGTTCCCATCAGCGTGCGCAACTTCGAGGCCCTGCGCGACGTGACCGGCCTGCCCGAACTGCGCGACGACCCGCGCTTTGCCACCCTGGGCTCGCGCAGTACCCACTGGACAGCGATGATGCAGTTGATCGAACAGTGGACAAGACCGCGCAGGATGGCCGAGGTGATTGGCGCGCTCGAAGCTGCCGGCGTGCCCTGTGCGCGCTACGCCGAGCCTGCCGACACCTTGTCCGACCCCGAACTGATCGATCGCGGCCTGTTCGCCCGCGTTGCCGATGCCGCGGGCTCCTTCACCGGCGTCAACGCGCCGTGGAAACTGTCGGCCGGTGGCTCGGCGCTGGGCAGCCGGGTGCCGGCAATCGGCGAGCACAACGCAGCGGTGCTCGCCGAGCTGCTCGGCGTCGATGCTGACGAAGTGGCCCGGCTGCGTGCCGCCGGCGTCTTCGGGCCGGCCGCCGGGAGCCCGGATCAGGCGCAGTAGATGCGCTGGCTGATCGTTCGATAGCGGACGATCAGGCTGTCCGAGGGCCTGGCCGGTGGCCACCGTAGCAGGCAACCCGGACGGCGCTACGCCGGCTGCAGGTAACGCGTCGCCAGTGCATCCAGCGCCGCAGCGCTCAGGCCCAGTCGCCGGCCCAGGTAGGCCTGGGCACCACCATGGTCGGTGTCGATCACCTGCAACGCTGCACCCAGAAAGCCCTGCTGCACCCGCCTCAGCACGGCCAACGCTGCAGACGGTATGTCGGAGGCCGGCACCGGCGGTGGTCGATACAGCTCGTTGCTGAGCAGATAGTCCTGCATGACCACATCCCGCGGCACGCCCAGGGCCAGCAGGATCAGAGCTGCGGCAATGCCCGTCCGGTCCTTGCCTGCGGTGCAGTGGAAGACCAGCGGCACATCAAGCTGCAGCAGGTGCTCGAACAGCTCGGCAAAACTGTGCGCATGGTCGTTGACCATGCTGCGATACAGGTCCTTCATCAGCTCGACCATCACCGGCGCGCTGAGCACATGGCCCGCGGCCGCCAGGTCCTGCATGCGCTGCACGACGGTCGGCTCGATCGCCAACGAATGCTGGTCGAGGCCGGGCACGTGGTACGAACTTGCGGCACGCTCGTCGACACCGCGGAAGTCGAACGACCGGCTCAGCCCCAGTTCGCTCAGCAGCGCCCGGTCGGCGTCGCTCAAGCTGCCCAGGTGGTCGGACCGGAACAGGCGCCGCCAGCGCAGCGGGCGGCCGCCGTGGCCGGCGTAGCCACCGAGGTCGCGGAAGTTCGTCGCGCCGCTCAGGCGCAAGGCACGGTCTGGGTATTGCGGCATGGCCGGGATTGTGGCGCGGGATGGCGCTGCGACCGCTGCAGTGCAGTCCGTGCACCGACCGACGCCACTTGGCAACGGCGACGCCGGTGTTGGCCGACGAACTGCCCGAAATCCAGCTTCGCGCCGCTCGGGTCGGCGAAGGGCCTGCGGCAGCATCGAACGCAGCTGAATGGCCCTGCTAAGCTTGTCCGATGCTGAAGATCCTCGTGCGATGGTTGCTGCTGGCTGCCGCCTTGCTGCTGGTGGCTCACCTCTACCCAGGTGTCACCGTGTCGAGCTTCGGCGCCGCGATGACGGCTGCGCTGGTGCTGGGCTTGCTCAACACGCTGGTGCGGCCGCTGCTGGTGGCGTTGACCCTGCCGGTAACGCTGTTGACGCTGGGCCTGTTCCTGTTCGTCATCAACGCACTGATGTTCTGGGCTGCAGCGTCGCTGCTTGACGGGCTGGCTGTCGCCGGCTTCGGCGCCGCGCTGATCGGCTCGCTGATCTACAGCCTGTGTGGCGTGGTGATCGACGTGGCGATGGAGCGCGTGTTCGTCGGTGCGTCAGCCTCCTGACGGCCGCGCGCGCCGCCGTCGACCGCGCTGCCCGCAATGCAGAATCAGCGCGCCGCATGCCGCGGTTGCCACCAGAGCCTCAACGATGCAGGACCCCGATATCGTCATCGCCCGCCGCGCGCGCCTGTCACGCATCGTGGACCTCGCGCGCGACCAGCTGGGCATCACCGACGATGCACTGATTCCCTACGGCCACCACAAGGCCAAGCTGTCGTTGCCCTTCGTGGAGTCGCTGTCGTCCCGGCCCGACGGGCGGCTGATCCTGGTCACCGCGATGTCGCCCACGCCGGCCGGTGAAGGCAAGACCACCACCACCGTGGGCCTGGGCGATGCGCTGTCGCGACTCGGCCTGCGCAGCATCATCACGCTGCGCGAGCCTTCACTCGGGCCCGTGTTCGGCCTCAAAGGGGGTGCTGCCGGCGGTGGCTATGCGCAGGTGGTGCCGATGGAAGAGATCAATCTGCACTTCACCGGTGATGTCCACGCCGTGGCGCTGGCGCACAACCTGCTGGCCGCGGCGATCGACAACCACGTGCACCACGGCAACGCGCTGGGCATCGACCTGCGCCGCGTGACCTGGCGCCGCGTGATGGACATGAACGACCGTGCCTTGCGGCACATCGTCGTCGGCCTGGGTGGACCGGCCAACGGCATGCCGCGCGAGGACGGCTTCGACATCGTGGTGGCCTCCGAAGTGATGGCGGTGCTGTGCCTGGCGCAGTCGCTGCACGACCTGAAGGATCGCCTGGGCCGCATCGTGGTAGCCCAGACCGCCGACCGCCAGGCGGTGTGCGCGCGCGACCTGAAAGTGCACGGCGCCATGACCGTTCTGCTGAAGGACGCGCTGGCGCCCAACCTCGTGCAGACGCTCGAGCAGACGCCGGCGCTGGTGCACGGGGGACCGTTTGCAAACATCGCGCATGGCTGCAACTCGGTGCTGGCCACGCGCACCGCGCTCAAGCTTGCCGACTACGTGATCACCGAGGCCGGTTTCGGCGCCGACCTGGGCGCCGAGAAGTTCATCGACATCAAGTGCCGCGCCAGCGGCCTGTGGCCGGCGGCCTGCGTGCTGGTGGCCACGGTGCGCGCATTGAAGTTCCAGGGCGGCGTCGACGGTCCTCACCTCGGCACCGAGGACCTGTCGGCGCTGCGCCGCGGCCTGGCCAACCTGCAGCGCCACGTCGACAACGTGCGCGACGTTTACGGCCTGCCCTGCGTGGTGGCCGTCAACGCCTTCGGCAGCGACACCCAGGCCGAGCTGGCCTTGGTGCAGGACTGGGGCCGCGCAAGCGCGGTCGACGTGGTCCAGGCCCATCACTGGGCGCAAGGCGGCGCCGGGGCGCTGGACCTCGCGCGCGCCGTGGTGCGTCTGGCGGCCGAGCCGTCGCAACCGCGCTTCGTCTATGCCGACGACGACACGCTGTGGCACAAGCTGCAGCTGGTGGCTACGCGCGTGTACCGCGCCGCCGGCATCCAGGCCACGGCTGCCGTGCGCGAGCGCTTGCAAGAGCTGCAACACGACGGCCACGGCCGGCTGGCGGTGTGCATCGCCAAGACGCCCTACAGCTTTGGCACCGACCCCCATCAACGCGGCGCGCCCGAGGGACACGTGATCGACATTCGCGACGTACGGCTCGCTGCCGGGGCCGGCTTCGTGGTGGCGCTGGCCGGCAACGTGATGACGATGCCGGGTCTGCCCAAGGTGACGGCGGCCGAACGCATCGACATCGACGACGACGGCGGCATCGTCGGGCTGTCGTAAAGATTGATTCCCGAGCAACGCTGTGGCGGCCCTATTCCTTCACCGACCCGGTCAGCCCCGAGACGTAGTACTCGACGAAGAACGAGTCGTCCGGGCGCCACCGGCTCGCCATCGCGGCTCAGCTCGACGACCTGTTGCCGCGTCGCAAGATGAGGCGGTTCCACATGCCGGTGAAGCGATCATCCCGGCTGGATCGCCGCCGCGCCGAGCCAGCGGTTGCGGCCGGCGTCCTTCGCTCGATAGAGCGCGGCGTCGGCCGCCTGCAGCAGTTGGGCAGGCAGGTGCCACTCGTCGGGCACCAGCGCCGCGACGCCCACACTTGCGGTGACAACCGCGGCCACCATCGAGGCCACGTGCGGCAGCTGCAGCTCGCGTACCGCTTGCACGATCGCCTCGGCCCGCTCGCCGGCGGCGTCGAGATCGGTCTCGGCGAGCAGGACCACGAACTCCTCGCCGCCGAAGCGTGCGACCAAGTCGCCCGGTCGGCGCACCGACGAGCGCACCGCGGCGGCCACCTGGCGCAGGCAGTCGTCGCCGGCATCGTGCCCGTAGGCGTCGTTGTAGCGCTTGAAGTAGTCGATGTCGACCATGCACATCGCGAGCGACTCCCGCGAGCGCCGGCACCGGCTCCATTCGTCCTCGAGCCGGCGGTCGAACTCGCGCCGGTTGGCCAGCTCGGTGAGGTAGTCGAAACACGCCATGTTCTGCAGCAACGCGGTCGAGCGCTGCAGCCGCAGGTGCAGCTCGAGCCGGGCCTGCGCGATCTTCGGGTTCGACAGGTCGAACACGACGTCGGTGGCGCCGGCGTCGAAGCAGGCCAGCTCGCGCTCCGGATCCAGTCCCTGCAGCGCGACGACCACCGCCAGGCCACGGCGGTGCGCATCCTTGCGTACCCGGGCGATGCAGTCGAGCACCGCCTTGCCGAGCGAGCCACCGTCGAGCACCAGCAGGTCGGGCTCGGAGCTGGCCACCCCGAGCAGCGCGAGCAGTCCTGTGGCGTCGTCGACGCGGCGAACCACGTAGGGCGCATCGAGCTCGCGGGTGTCGATCCGCGGCGCCCCGCCGGCGCCGACCACCATGATCTGCTGCCGCGGCTTGAGCTCGCAGGCAGCCATCGTCTCGGGGTGGCGCAGCACCGACGTGTCGGAAAGGAACGCGTGGAGCAGGTCGAGCGTCGGGAAGCCGAGCAGCGGCTTGTCGCCGCGCCGCGACAGCAGGGCCGGCAGCCGCTTGCGGAAGCGTTCGCCCTCCCACTCGGTTTGCCAGGCGGCGAGCTGGCACTCGAGCCGCGTGGCGGTCGACGCGTCGACAATCGGAGGACTCAGGTCCATGGTGCGGCACAGCTCGTCGAGCAGGGCGACGTCGGAGATGTCGCGTCCGTCTCGCCAGTAGGAGCGGTAGATCGAGGTGCGCAGCGCCCACAGCGCGCCGGTCGGCGAGTCGGCGGCGAGCGCGGCCACCAGCCGGTTGGCCGGCGCTGTGCTCGGAATGAATCCGGGTGTCGTGATCTCCACCTCGGGGGCGCGCTTGCGCACCACGCTGACCTCGTTGGACAGCAGCATCTGCACTTCCAGGCTGCGGTCCGAGGAGTCGAAGGCAGGCATGTGCTGGATGCCGCGCCAGGCCGTCCGACCCAGGTCACCGAGCGCGAGCAGGCGCTCGTTCAGGCTGTAGCAGTAGGGACAGTTGAAGTCCGAGTAGAAGGTGTAGTCGGCTTCGTCTTCCACGGTGGCCTCGTGCGCGCTGCTCGCATTGATGATACGTCGACGCTGTGCCGCGGCGTGCCCGCGACTCGTTGTCGACCGATCACCTGCTCGCGTCGGCAGCCCGTGCCGCCGCTTGGTTCCTGCCGATCGTCGCGTCGCCCGCGGCGCGCGCGTGACGGAGCCGCGGCGCCCTATTCCTTCACCGACCCGGTCAGCCCCGAGACGTAGTACTCGACGAAGAACGAGTAGATCAGCGCCACCGGCAGCGACCCGAACAGCGCACCGGCCATCAGCGGTCCCCAGTGGTAGACGTCGCCTTCGACCAATTCGGTCACCACACCCACCGGTACGGTCTTGATCTCGGACGAGGAGACGAAGGTCAGCGCGTAGATGAACTCGTTCCATGACAGCGTGAAGGCAAAGATGCCGGCCGAGATCAGCCCCGGCACGGCCAGCGGCAGCACGATCTTGGTCAGGATCTGCCAGCGGCTGGCGCCATCAATCAGCGCGCACTCTTCGAGCTCGAACGGGATCGAACGAAAGTAACCCATCAGCAGCCAGGTGCAGAACGGGATCAGGAAGGTCGGATAGGTGAGGATGAGGGCCCAGCGCGTGTCGAACAGCCCGAGTTGGAACACCACGTCGGCCAGCGGGATGAACAGGATCGACGGCGGCACCAGATAGGCCAGGAAGATCGCCAACCCGGTCTGCTTGGATCCCTTGAAGCGCAGCCGCTCGATGGCATAGGCCGCGAGCACCGAAGCAGCGAGCGAGAACGCGGTGGCCACGACCGAGACCAGCACCGTGTTCCACAACCATTCAGGATAGGCGGTATCGAAGAGCAGCTTCTTGAAGTGCGCCAGCGTCGGCGACTGCACCCAGAACGGATTGCCGTCGCGCGACAGCAGTTCACGGTCGGGCTTGACCGAGGTGATGAACATCCAGTAGAACGGGAACAGAAGCACGAACAGGAAGACGCCGAGCGGCAGGTACACCGTCGCGATGCGGCGGCCGCGGGTCTCCAGGAAGTCCATCCCGACGCCTTCGTTGGCGCTGGCAGCAGCACTCATTTGTCGTCACCCCCTTGTTGCCATGCGCGGCGCTGCAGGCCGTAGAAGCTGACCAGGATCGCGGCCAGCAAGAAGGGCACCATCGCGATCGAGATCGCCGCGCCCTCGCCAAGGGCGCCGCCCGAGATGGCGCGCTGGAACGACAAGGTGGCCATCAGATGGGTGGCGTTGAGCGGGCCGCCGCGCGTGATGACGTAGATGAGCTGGAAGTCGGTGAAGGTGAACAGCACCGAGAACGTCATCACCACCGCGATGATGGGTGTCAGCAGCGGAAAGGTCACATGCCGGAAGCGCTGCCAGGGCGTGGCGCCGTCGATCGCCGCGGCTTCGTAGTACGACGGCGAGATGGTCTGCAGCCCGGCCAGCAGCGTAATGGCCACGAACGGCACGCCGCGCCAGACATTGGCCGCGATGACCGACCAGCGCGCGTTCCAGGGGTTGCCCAGAAAGTCGATGTAGCGGTCGATCAGTCCCATCTTCATCAGCGCCCAGCTGATGATCGAGAACTGCGCGTCGTAGATCCACCAGAACGCGATCGCCGACAGTGCGGTGGGCACGATGTAGGGCAGCAGGATCACCGCGCGGAAGAAGGTCTTGAGCCGGATGTTGCGGTTGAGCAGGATCGCCAGCCACAGCCCGAGGACGAACTTGATGACGCTGGCCACGGTGGTGTAGAGCAGCGTGTTGAAGAGCGCCAGCCGGGTGACGGCGTCACCCCACAGGAAGGCGTAGTTGTCCAGCCCGACCCATTGCCCCGGGCGGCCGACCTTGGTGTCGGTGAAGCCCAGCCAGGTGCCCAGGCCGAGCGGATAGGTCAGGAACAGCAGCAGCAGCACCGCCGCCGGCAACATGAACAACGCCCCCAGGGCGTTGCGCGAGTTCTGCAGCCGCTCGAGCGTGCGCATGCGGTCACACCTTGTAATAACGCTCCGCCCGCTTCTGGGCCCGTTCGGCGGCTTCCTTCGGTGTCTTCGACCCGCTCCCCTGCCTCGGCCACCATGTTGACGACGATGAAGTCGGCAGCGGCGCCCGCCGATGCGTAGCCGAGCTTGCCGGCGTAGCCAGCCGGGCGCAGGTTCTTCACGCAGTCGCGGTACGGCGTGTGTTTCGGGTCCGAGGTGAAGATCGCGACCTTGGCGTATTCGGCCAGTGGCGGGGCGATATAGGCGCCGGCCCCGGTCAGCCACGGGTCGAACTGCTCCTGCTCCATCATGAAACGCAGGAAATCCTTGGCTGCCTGCGGGTACTTGGTGTACTTCATGATCATCTGGTTGAAGAACAGGTGCGATTCGGTCGCCACGCCAACCGGGCCGACCGGGTACTGCGCATGGTGCACATCCTCCTTGAGGTCCTTGACCTTCT
>JANOJJ010000159.1:0-3285 GCA_031408155.1 Rubrivivax sp. | reverse complement strand
AGAGGTCGTGCCCCGAATAGCTCAAGTTGAACGATTTGTTGATGAGCGGAAAGTCCGGCACGATGTTGCCGATGACGGCATGTTCGAGCACCGGCCAGTTCTGCCACGACGGATCGTGCAGATGGCAGCGCACGACGTGGCCGTCAGCGCCGAGCTCGAGCGCAACCATGATCTCGCCGCGCCAGCCCTCGACCCAGCCGGCGCCGTGCGAGGGGCGCTGCGCCGGCCGCAGTGCGCAGGCGAACTCACCGTCGGGCAGGCCGGCGCAGAGCTCACGGATCAGGCGCAGCGACTCGAACACTTCGTCGAAGCGCACGGCCACGCGCGCGGCCACGTCACCGCCGTCCTGCAGCGCGATGCGCGCTCGCAGTTGCCGGTACGGTTGCCAGTCGTGGTCGCAGCGCAGGTCGCGCGCCTGCGCGCTGGCGCGGCCGGCCAGTCCGGTCAGTCCGAGCCGGGCCGCGAGTTCGGGCGCAACGCGGCCGGTGCTCATGAAACGGTCCTGCAGGCCGGCGTGCTCGTCGTAGATCTGGCGCAGCCGGCGGACCTGGCGCTCGACCTCGTCGCACTGGCGGCGCTGCGCGTCGCGATGCAACAGCGACAGATCGACGGCCACCCCGCCCGGCAGCACCGCATCCATCATCAGACGATGCCCGAAGGCGTCATTCGACTGGCGCTGCCAATCCTCGCGCAGCCGCGAGAACTGGGCCAGCCCGAAGGCCAGTCCAGCATCGTTGCCCAGGGCGCCGAGGTCGCCCAGGTGGTTGGCCACGCGCTCTCGTTCCAGCATCAGCGAGCGCAACCATTGCGCGCGCGGCGGGACCAGCCCCTCCCAGGCCGATTCGAGCGCCATGCAATAGGCCCAGGCAAAGGCCACCGTCGAGTCGCCCGAGACGCGTCCGGCCAGGCGGTGGCCGTCGATCGGCGCCAGCTCCGTGAAGCGCCGCTCGATGCCCTTGTGAACGTAGCCCAGGTGCTGCTCCAGGCGCAGCACCTTCTCGCCGACGACCGAGAAGCGGAAGTGGCCCGGCTCGATGATGCCGGCGTGCACGGGGCCGACGGCGATCTCGTGCACGCCATCGCCTTCGACGCGAACGAAGGGGTAGTCGGCAGGCAAGGTGCCGGCACTCGCCCCAGCGGGTTCGGCGTCGTGCTGCAAGGGGGCCGGGCCAGGCGCCCACAGGCCGTGGTCGAGCCACGGCCGTTGGTCAGCACTGCCCATCGCGTGCAGGCCTGACAGGTCGGCAACGGCACGCTGCATGCGGCCGGCGCAAGGGAACAGGTGCGCCAGCTCGGGATAGCCTGTGGCCGCGTCATCGATCGGCAGTTCGAGCCAGACCAGGCCCGCGGGCAGGGCGTAGGCCACGCAGGCCGCGGCGCCCCCGGCCGCGGCCGGACGGCTTGTGCCCCAGATCGACAGCAGCCGAGCGCCCTGATCGGCCAGCGCGCGCGCGGTTGCGATCCAGCCGTCGCAATCGACCTGCCCATGCCGGATCGGCAACGGGGCGGGCAGCGGCCGCAGCTCGAGTGCAGGGTCCGACCGGGCCATGCGGTCAATGCCCCAGCATCGCTGCCGCCTGCCGGTACCACGCATCCAGGTAGGGCGGCACGTACAGCCCCAGCATCAGGCCGAGCGCCAGGTGAACGAAGACCGGGACCAGCGCCGGCGGGTGCGCCAGCGGCTTGACGTTGGTGTCGCCGAAGACCATGGCCTGCACGCGGCTGAAGACCGAGGCGAAGGCCACACCGAGCGCGATCAGCAGCAAGGGCGTGGCCCAGGGCTGCTCGCGCATCGCCGTGGTGACGAGCAGGAATTCACTGGCGAAGACACCGAACGGCGGCATGCCGAGGATCGCCAGGGTACCCAGCATCAGCCCCCAACCGACCGTCGGGCTGACCTTCATCAGCCCGCGGATGCCATCCATGATCTGGGTGCCGGCCTTTTGGGTGGCATGGCCGACGGCAAAGAAGATCGCCGACTTGATCAGCGAATGCACCGTCATGTGCAGCAGCCCGGCGTAGCTGGCGATCGGGCCGCCCATGCCGAAGGCGAAGGTCATCATGCCCATGTGCTCGATCGACGAGTACGCGAACATGCGCTTGACGTCCTTCTGACGGATCAGGAAGAACACCGCCGCCACCACCGACAGCAAGCCGAAGCCCATCATCAGCCGGCCCGACAACTGGCTGCCGTGCAGGGCGCCGTCGGTCAGCACCTTGCAGCGCAGTACGGCGTACAGGGCGACATTGAGCAGCAGCCCCGACAACACCGCCGAGACCGGGGTCGGACCTTCGGCATGGGCGTCGGGCAGCCAGTTGTGCACCGGCACCAGCCCGACCTTGGTGCCGTAGCCGATGAACAGAAAGGCAAACGCCAGCGTGATGACGTTGGGGTCGAGCTGCCCCTTGACCGCGTCGAGGTTCGTCCACAGCAAGGCGCCGCCTGCGGAGCCCAGCACCTTCTCGGCGGCCATGTAAAGCAGCACGGTGCCGAACAGGGCCTGCGCGATGCCGACGCCGCACAGGATGAAGTACTTCCAGGCCGCCTCCAGGCTGGCCGCCGTGCGGTAGACGCTGACCAGCAGCACGGTGGTCAGCGTGGCCGCTTCCATCGCGACCCAGACGATGCCGAGGTTGTTGGTGGTCAGCGCCAGCAGCATGGTGAAGCTGAACAGCTGGTACATGCTGTGGTACAGGCGCATGCGCGGCGGTGTCATCTTGCCGTGGTCGCGCTCGACGCGCATGTAGGGGCGCGAGAAGATCGACGTCGTCAGCGCGACGAAGGCCGTCAGCGTGACCAGAAAGACGTTCAGCGGGTCGATGTAGAACTCGCTGTCCCAGACCAGCATCGCTCCGCTGTCGATGATCGTCACGGTCAGCACGCAGGCGGCCACGAAGGTGCCCAGGCTGAAGGCGACGTTGACATCGCGCGCGTTGTCGCGGTGGCCGACCAGCGCCAGCACCAGGCCGCCGGCCAGTGGGCAGCCGAGCAGGAAAGCGAGCGCGTTGAGTTCGACCTGCAACTCAGTCTTCCTTCAGCTTTTCGAGGTGGCGGATGTCGAGGCTGTCGAACTGCTCGCGGATCTGGAACATGAACACGCCCAGGATCAGCACGCCGACCAGCACGTCCAGCGCGATCCCGAGTTCGACCACCATCGGCATGCCGTAGGTGGCCGAGGTGGCGGCGAAGAAGAGGCCGTTCTCCATCGCCAGGAAGCCGATCACCTGCGGCACCGCCTTGGCGCGCGTGATCATCATCAGGAACGACAGCAGCACGCAGGCCAG
>JANOJJ010000157.1:0-3004 GCA_031408155.1 Rubrivivax sp. | reverse complement strand
GGTAATCAGTTCGATATTGTTAAAGCCGAGCAGCCGCCGATCGGCGCCCCAGATGGCGCCGTAGCGCGGGGCCGTTGACGTTGACCACCGGCGGGCCTTCCTCGCCCAGCGTCTTCCAGACCACGCCGCCCCAGCCGGCCTCGAAGGCGCGGTGCACGTTGTAGGCCTTGTCGGTGGGCGGCGCCGAAGCCAGCCAGAAGGGGTTCGGGCTGCGGATGCCGGCGAAGGTGTTGTGCAGGTCGGCCATGCTCGGGCTCCGGTTGTGCGGTTGTGTCTTCTTCAGGCCAGCTCGTCGTGGATGGCGGCGGCGGCACGCTTGCCATCCTGCACCGCCTGCACCGTCAGGTCCAGGTCCTGCGTGCGGCAGTCGCCACCGGCATACAGCTTGGGCACGCCAGTGCGGCCATCGGCATCGGCCACGATGCGCCCGCTTTGCAAGGTCAAGCCGCTGCCGGCCAACATGGTGTCATCGAGCTTCTGGCCGATGGCCTTGAAGACCATGTCGGCGGCGAAGGTCTCGTGCGTGTCGCTGCCGTCGGTGCGCGCAAAACGAACCGCGAACACCTGCCCGCCCTGGCCCAGGATCTCGTGCGGCGCCAGCTGGTGGTGGATCATCACGCCCTGCGTCTGCGCCCATTCGCGCTCGGCCACCGAGGCCGACATCTGCTCGGGCCCGCGGCGATAGACGATGTGCACGCTGTGGGCGCCGAGCAGCCGGCTCTGCACCGCGGCGTCGATCGCTGTCATGCCGCCGCCGATGACGACGATGCGGCGGCCGATCGGCAGCGCTGCGAGCTGGCGCGTCTGGCGCAGCTCGGCGATGAAGTCCACCGCATCGCGCACGCCGGCGAGCCGCTCGCCCGCGACGCCCAGTTGCGGCGTGCGTGTCAGGCCCAGCGCCAGGTAAACGGCGTCGAACCGGGCCCGCAGTGCAGCCAGCTGGTCGGCTCCGGCCAGGCGCCAGCCGAGCTGCAAGTCGATGCCGCCGATGCCGAGCAGCCAGTTCAGCTCGGCCTGGGCGAATCCGCCGGCCATCTTGTAGGCCGCCACTCCATATTCATTCAGACCACCGGCGCTCGGCCGCGCGTCGTGCAGCACCACATCGTGGCCTCGGCGCGCCAGGCCGAAGGCACAGGCCAGGCCGGCCGGGCCGGCGCCGACCACCGCCACGCGGCGGCCACTGGCCGGGGCGCGCGCAAACAGACTGGCCACCGGCTGCGCCATCACCGCGTCCACCGCATGGCGCTGCAGGCGGCCGATGTCCAGCGGCCGGCCGTGCTGGGTGTTGCGCACGCAAACCTGCTCGCACAGCACCTCGGTCGGGCAGACGCGCGCGCAGGTGCCTGCCAGCGGGTTGGCGTCGAGGATGGCATGCGCCGCGCCACGCAGGTTGCCGTCGGCAATGCGGCGGATGAAGCGCGGCACGTCGATCCCGGTCGGGCAGGCCTGCACGCAGGGTGCGTCGAAGCAGGACAGGCAGCGCTCGGCCTCGACCAGGGCCTGCGCGGGCGTCAAGGCCGGCACGGCCTGCTCGAAGGCCGCGGCCAACTGCTCGGCGCTGCGGCGCGCGGGGGCGATGTCGGACACCGCGGTCTGCGGCTCGGGGATCGCGGCCATGCTCGGCTCTCCTCTGGGCGTCACGCACAAAACTGACCATTTGGTCAACTTCGAAGCCATCCTACGCAACCGGCGTGCCACGCCCAATTCGGGTTTCCGAGCACGCCGGCCGCTGGCATGGATCTGGCTTCGATAGGCCAGAATGATCTGACCATTTGGTTAGGTTCCGTGCTCCCCTGTCACCGATGACCGCTCCCGAACTCGCCGTGTCGGTGCGCCACGCCAGCGTGGTCTACCCGAGCGTGGACAGCCCCATCCACGCCCTGCAGGAGGTCGATCTCGACATCGAGCCGGGCGAGTTCGTGTCGCTGATCGGCCCTTCGGGCTGCGGCAAGACCACGCTGCTGCGCGTGATTGCCGACCTCGAGCCGATCAGCGCGGGCAGCGTGCAGGTCAACGGCATGAGCCCGCACCAGGCGCGGCTGGCGCGCGCCTACGGCTATGTGTTCCAGGCACCGGCGCTGTTCCCGTGGCGCACCGTGCTGGCCAACGTCATGCTGCCGCTGCAGATCCATGGCCGCAGCGCCGCCGACTGCAAGGCGGTGGCGATGGAGCAGCTGGCGCGCGTGGACCTGGCCGGCTTCGAGCGCAAGTACCCCTGGCAGCTTTCGGGCGGCATGCAGCAGCGGGTGTCGATCGCGCGAGCGCTCGGCTTCGAGCCGCAGTTGCTGATGATGGACGAGCCGTTCGGCGCGCTCGACGAGATCACGCGCGACCGCCTGGGCGAACAGCTGCAGCAATTGTGGCGGCGCGAACGGCGCACGGTGGTCTTCGTGACCCACTCGATCGCCGAGGCGGTCTACCTGTCGACCCGCATCGTCGTGCTGTCGCCCCGGCCCGGACGCATCGTCAAGCAGATCCGCTCACCGCTGCCCGACGAGCGCCACCTCGGCCTGCGCGACAGCGCCGACTTCATCGCCATCGCGCACGAGTTGCGCGAGGCCCTGGCCGGCGCGCATGGCGACGATGAGTGACTGGCGCGACCAGGCCTGGCCGGTAGCCAGCGTGCTGGCGGCCGTGACGTTGCTGTGGTATGCGGGCTGCATCGGGCTCAATGCCGCAGGTGCCATCGAGCGGGTGCTGTCCAACCAGCCGGGCTGGGGCACGGCCGAGCTGCTGGCTGCGGTGTGGAGCATGGAGCGTCCGGTGCTGCCGGCGCCGCATCAGGTGGCGCAGGATCTGTGGACCAACAGCGTCGACTGGCCGCTCGATTCGCCGCGCAACCTGCTGTACCACGTGGCGGTGACCGCGCAGTCCACGCTGGTGGGCTTCGTGCTGGGCACGCCTTAGGAATAGCTAATGAGCCAAGGATTGTAAAGCTCATTAGTTGCATAACTTTTCTCCTTGATAGACGATTTTGATTCATTTATTTTTTTTTATGGTTTCC
>JANOJJ010000147.1:0-2668 GCA_031408155.1 Rubrivivax sp. | reverse complement strand
CCCCAACTGCTGCACCAGACGCGGCAGGTCACGCAGGAAGAGCTGATCCTGCAAGGTCTTGGTGGCCGTGCTGACCAACGCACGGCCGCCCGCCAGCAGCAGCGGCACCAGGTAGGCAAAGGTCTTGCCGACCCCGGTGCCGGCCTCGGCCACCAGGGCACTGCGTTGCTCGAGTGCGCGGCACACGCTACGGGCCAGCTCCAGTTGGGCTGGGCGCGGGTGATAGTTCGCGTCGCACCGGGCGAGCGGGCCGTCAGCGGCGAAGGTGGCTGCCGTTCGAGCCCAGAGGTCGTCGGTCACGCGGGCTCAGGCGGGCTCGGGCGGGTCCAGTTCGCCCTCGAGTCGGGCCATGTGGTCCCGCAGCAGCAGGCGGCGCTTCTTCAGTCGCCGCAACGTCAGATCGTCCGCCGTCGGGTCGTCGATGTAGCGGTCGATGAGGCTGTCCAGGTCGGCATGCTCCATGCGCAACTCGATCAGTCGGCGCTGAGGGGAACGCAGGTTGTCGTTCATTGCTGCACGCCGCTTGGTCTTCACAGGAGTTTATATTCGCCATCATGACATCGACTGTCCAGGCCTTTCGCCTGTCGGCTGCGACAGGGCTCCACAAGGGAGACCGCGCCTATCAGCAGGATCAGGTCGAAATCATGATGCACCCGCGGGCCAGAGGCTGCGCGCTCGGTATCGTAGCCGATGGCATGGGTGGCAAGAGCGGCGGTCGCAAGGCCGCCGATCAAGTGCTGTTGACCAGTCGCCAGGTGTTCGAGCGCTATGTGCCGCAACAAGACGATGCGGCCGAACTGCTGCATCAGCTGGTGATGGAAGCGCACCTGATGATCAAGCTCACGGCCATCACAGCTGAGGAAGAGCCGCACAGCACCGTCGCTGCGTTCCTGGTCAACCCCAGCTTGGAGAGTTGGGTCGTGCATGCAGGCGATTCACGCGTCTATCACTTCCGCGGCGCCGAGATGGTGCGCCGCACGACCGACCACTCCTTCGTGCAGCGGCTCGTCGACGAAGGCAAGCTGACCGAGGAAGCGGCCAACACGCACCCGCAGTCCAACCTGCTGACCGGGTGCCTGGGTACACAAACCGATCCGCCGGTGAGCTTGGTGTGCATCGATCAGCTGGACTTCGGTGACACGCTGCTAGCCTGCAGCGACGGCTTGTGGCACTACTTCACAGCCAAGGAGATCGGCGCCATCGTGCATGCCTTGCCACCACGCGAAGCGGGCGAGATGCTGATCTCCAAAGCCCGCCAACGGGCGCGCGGTGGTGGTGACAACCTGTCGGTGGCGCTGCTGCGCGTCGACCCGCTCAAGTAGGCTGGGCCAGCGGCCTCACGGCCCGCTCGCCGACGCCGCCGGCAACGCTGGCAAGGGGGCAGGCACCTGGCCTTGCGCCGATCGCTTGGCGATGCGTGCCGCAATTCGCGCCTGATCGGCCTTAATGTCGGCCTGCAGCTTGCGCGCGGCTGTGGCGCGTTCGGACGCCTTGGCCCGGGCCGCGACCGCCTGCGAGCGCTGGTGGATAGCAGGCGCCTGCGCCGTCGACGGGCCCTGGCCAGCGCTGGCCTGCTCAGGTTGGGGTGCGGTCGCAGTCGCTGCTTGGCGTGCGTTGAGCTGCTGCGACTTGCGCTCGAGCTCGCGTTGGCGTTCGGCAGCACGCTGCACGCGCTGCCGGGTGTCGATTTCCAACTGGCGGGCTTGCAAGGTCGCCATCGCCTGCCGCCGGCGCAGCCTGGCGTCGTCGAGGCAGGCGTTGAGCGCGAACCGTTGCCCGCACTCAGCCTGGTCACGCTCGAATCGCGTGTCGATTGCAGCCCGCTCGGCCGCGATCTGTTGACGCAGGCTGGCGTCATCGGCGAGCGCATTGGCTCCGGTGGCGACCAGCGCGAGCAGCAGGCGCGGCAACAACGATGAGCGCACGATCAGGTCAACGACGTGTCGACGTCGCGCCGCGCCAAGGCCAGGAAAGCGGCCGACTGCATCTCGGCCAGGCGCGACACGGTACGCGGGAACTCGTGCGCCAGCGGCCCTTCGTTGTACAGCTCGTCGGCCGCAACGGCGGCCGAGATCACCAGCTTGACGCGGCGGTCGTACAGCACGTCGACCAGCCAGGTGAAGCGTCGCGCCTCGCTGGCCAGACGCGGCGGCATCTGTGGCACGTTGGACAGCAACACGGTGTGGAAACGCGATGCGATCTCGAGATAGTCGTTCTGCGAACGCGGGCCCCCGCACAGGGTGCGGAAGTCGAACCAAACCACGCCGCCGGCACGGCGCACGGCGCGCAGTTCGCGGTGCTCGATGTGCAGCACCGGGTCTTCGTCGCGCGCTTCGGTCAGGCGCTCGAAGGCGCGCTCGATCAGGCCATCCACCTCAGGGCCGAGCGGCCAGTGGTACATCTCGAGTTCGGCCAGCGAGCGCTGGCGGTAGTCGGTGCCGGCATCGACGTTGATCACCTGGAGATGGGACTTCAGCAACTCGATCGCCGGCAGGATGCGGTCGCGGTGCAGACCGTTGGGGTAGAGGTCGTCGGGCTGGAAATTCGATGTGGTGACGAGGCTCACTCGGTTGTCGAACAGCGACTGCAGCAGCCGGTGCAGGATCATCGCGTCGGTCACGTCGGCGACATGAAACTCGTCGAAGCAGATCAGCCGGTAGCGCCGCGA
>JANOJJ010000139.1:0-8488 GCA_031408155.1 Rubrivivax sp. | reverse complement strand
TGAAGACGCGGATCTTGAGCTGCTCGTCGGTCTCGGTGTTGTTGACCAGATAGTGCAGGCCACGCCACGCACCTTCGAGCTTTTGCAGATCCTGGTGGTGCAGGATCTGATTGATCTGCGACGAGAGCTTCTCGTCGATGGCGGCGATCATCGCCTCGATCGACTTGACGACATCGGTGCTGATCAACTGGGTCTGCGACAAGGCCTGCTGAGCCAGAGTCTGGACCGCTGCTTCAACTGCACTCTTGGCTTCGTCAGTCTTGGGCTTGAATTCCTTTTGCAGCAGCGAAGAGAGGTCGCTGCCCTCGAAGGCGACGGCGGCCAATGCCGAACTGGTCTGAGCTTCTGCCATGTTGGGGCTCCTGTGTTCGATTTGTAGGTGCCGCTCAGGCCTTGCCGTCGTCGGCAGGCTTGGCAGAGGTGGCAAGGGACGCGAGCAGGCTCGGATCGCTCATCAGGCGGCCGACCAGTTCTTCGGCGCCGCCCTTGCCGTCCATGTACGTGACCAGGTTCTGCAACTGCTGGCGCGCCTCGAGCAACTTGCTCAGCGCCCCGACCTTCTTCGCAATCGCGGCCGGCGAGAAATCATCCATGCTGTCGAACGTCAGGTCGACGCTGATGTTGCCTTCGCCAGTCAGCGTGTTGGGCACGTTAAAGGCCACGCGCGGCTTCATCGACTTCATGCGCGAGTCGAAATTGTCGACGTCGATCTCGAGGAACTTGCGGTCCGCCACCGGGGCCAGCGGGTCGGCCGGCTTGCCGGACAGATCCGACATCACCCCCATGACGAAGGGCAACTGCACCTTCTTCTCGGCGCCGTAGACCTCGACGTCGTACTCGATCTGCACGCGCGGTGCGCGGTTGCGAGCGATGAACTTCTGACTGCTTCCCATGCGACTCTCCTAGGTGTTGTGGAGTTTGAAAAGATCATAGGGCCGCACTCTTCGATTCGGTGCGGTTCAAAGTGGGGGTGTACATATTCACTGCTCGGACTCGCCGACCGTGTTGGGGTCTACACCGACGATGCGTGCCACATCATCCAGCGCGTTCGGCGCGAGCTCCTTCAGCAGTTCGAGGAAATTCCGCTCGAGCAGGCCGCTGGCACGGCGCAGGAAAAGCTGAGCCGGGTTGGTGGGTTCGTGTCGCTCGAGGTAGGCGCAGACCAACTCGATGGCACGCACGGCGTCGGCTCGCGAGTTGACGTTGCCGCTCAGGCCCGCCTTGTTTGCAGGCGCGGATCCGCCACTGGCGGCAACGCCACCCTCTGCGACGCCGTCAACGACCGCAACTTCGGCCTGCGGCTCGGGCAACAGGATCAGGGAGTGTCCGAACACATCGAGCAGGGGCTTGAGATCGCTGCTCGACCCTGACCCGAAGTGTTGGTCCATCAAGGTGCCAAGCTGCTTGAGCAACTGCTGCGTCTGCAGCAACATCGTGCGCAGCCCGGTCCCCTCCTGGTCGGCAGTGACCAACATGCGCTCGAGTTGGTCGCGGGTGTACGCGGCCTCGCCATCGCGCGCGGTGAGTGAAGCAAAGCTGACCTCGACGTCGCGCAATCGGATGTCGCCCAGGCCCTTGATATGCACCAGGCGAGCATTCAGGAGCTCGCCCAGTACCCCCTCCATCCGCGGCAGAACGGCCAGGGCGTTGGCCCGGGCGTACGGATCGTTGTCGCTCGGATCGGGGACGGGATGGACCGATTCCCAGCAGGTCTCCAGCAGTCCCGTGACCAGCTTCAGGCCCGGCGACAGCGCTGCCACACCTTCGAGGCAGACGACCGCGCGCAGCCACATCAACGCGACTCGCAGATCTCGCGTGCGCTCGAAGATGTCTTCGGCCTGCGCCCGCACCGAACGCCAGTCGGGCGGCGTTCCGCGATCGAACTGGCTCTCGGGTTTGCCTTCGGCCGATTTGCTGAGTTCGAGGAAGGCGTTGTCGTACTCGAGATCGGCGCCGCAGGGACCGTCATCGCCCCTCAGGGGCACCAACCAAGCCTCGACCTGCGGCAGCAAAGTGTCTTGATCGCTCAACGCTGGCCTCGCTTCTCGACGCAGCTGCCCTGAGGAGGCCTCGGGAACAACAGCCGCAAAAATGGGAGCCCCGCCAACGGCGTGCCCGCGCGCAACGGCACGTGTGCGTCGTCAAGCCCGCCTCACGCTGGCTCCGTCGCAGGGCGTTGGTTATCCACCGACGGCCAGCGCTTGGACGCGTGGCCCGTCGCTGCCGGTATTTACTGGCGCTTGGTGACGATGGTCACGCGGCGGTTCTCGGGCGCTTCGGGCCGGTCGGCATTCAATGGCTCCGAAGAGCCCTTGCCCACTGGAACCAGCCTGTCTGGCAGCACGCCAAAACTCGCCACGAGGTGATCAACCACTGACTTTGCCCTGGCTTCCGACAGCTTTTGATTGAGATCGACCCCACCGCGCGGGTCAGCATGGCCTTCGATGTTGAATGAGAAGCCGGCCAGCTTCTCGGACTGCAAGGCCTTGGCCACCGTGGCCAGCGCCTGCTTGCTTTCGGACGTGAGATCGGCCGAACCTGTATTGAAGGTGATGAGCAGATTGGATTTGCCTGCCGCCACCCGGGCCGGCGACGCGTTGTTGCGCGCCGTCGGGCGGATGCTCCGCGTCTTGGCATCGCCTTCGACCGCCGGCTCCTCGATCGCCAGCGCGTCCACCAAGGCCTGCTCGGTGACCTGATTCATCTTCATCACTGGCGCCGGTGTCTGTGCGTGGAGCGCGGCGCCCCAGCACAAGACCAGCGCAGCAGCCGCTGCTTGCAAGTTCGTGGTTGCCATGGTCAAAACCTCCATACCCGTATCGGGAAAGCGCCTACGATGCCAGCGGTTACGAACACTCGCAAGCGTATCTTCTCACTTAGCCAGCGTGTCTAGTTACCTTTGTTGGACGACAGGGTAGGGGCCTGGGTGGAGCCCGCCCGACTGTGGCCCGGCAAATTGCCGCCACTGGGGCAGTTGACGAATGGCGGCAAATCCGTCCTGCCGGGATCCATTGCTGCCGGGTGAACAATGAAGATTGGAGAACTGCGCCCGGACAGTGTGACCGCGTAGACCGGGCACCGCTTTGCCGGTACATACGCACGACACGGCAGCGCGGCGTTGCCTCGATTCACTTCGACCCGCGCCGCCAGAAGCGGCCCCCAGCGGCCGCGGCTTGGTTCAGGTTTTGGCCCATGTCGCGCGATCCTTACCCCTGTAAATGAGGGATCCCGCAGACAAAGCTCACGACACGACACCCGGCTTACCGGCGAATGATGCGGCGCCGCCGGTGCATTGCCAATGTGAACTTTCACGCCTGGGCTTTGGCTCTGGCGACGACTTGTCACCCTTGCTGTACGCTATGGCGCCTTCCAGGGACGCCGGCACATCGCATGAAAACGACCCTCCGCTCATCATGACTTGGCAGAACAAGGTCCTATGGACGGAGGGCATGTTCCTCCAGCCGCAACACTTCCAGCAGCAAGATCGGGCTGTGACCCGACAGGTCCACGCCCGGGTAGCGGCCACGACGGGCTTCGGAGCCGGCTTCTCGGCGCTTCAGGTCGATCGGGCCGCACTCGAGCAGGGCCAGTTCGCGATTGCCTCGGCCTGTGGTGTGCTGCCTGACGGCACGCCGTTCGACATCCCCGGTATCGATGCCGCACCGGCCGCACTCAAGCTGCCGGCCGACGTGCGCGACGAGATCGTGATGCTGGCGGTTGCCCTGGCTCGGCCCGGGGTGGCCGAGAGCGATGTCGAAGGGGGCAACGCCTCGATGCCGCCGCGCTTTCTGTCGGCCGACGTCGAAGTTGCCGACGCCGAGGCCGTTAGCCTGCGCCAGGCGCCAATCCAGGTCGGGCGGCTCAACCTGCGCCTGGTGCTGGCACGCGACAGCAACGAGGGTTACACCGTGCTTGGCGTGTCGCGCATTCGAGAGCTGGCATCGGGCGGTGCGGTGGCGCTGGACGACGGCTACGTCGCCCCTATGCTGCACGCGCCGTCGCACGTGGTGCTCGACGGCTACCTGCGCGAACTGCTCGGCCTGCTGCACCAGCGCGGCGACATGCTGGCTTCTTTGCTGGCCCAGCCCGGCCGGGCCGGCGTGGGCGAGATCGCCGACTTCCTCTTCCTGCAGACCATCAACCGGCACGAGCCCCTGTTCGCTCATGCCCGTCGACTGAGCGTGCTGCATCCCGAACGGCTGTACACGATGTGCCTGCAACTGGCCGGCGAACTGGCCACCTACCGCGAGGCCCGGCGGCCGCCCGCCTACCCAGACTACACGCACGACGACCTGGCCAGCTGTTTCCGCCCGCTGCTGGCGGACCTGCGGCTGTCGCTGTCCGCGGTGATCGAACGTCGAGCCATCCCGATCGAGCTGCAGTTGCGCAAGTACGGCGTTCGGGTGGCGATCATTTCCGACGTCGAACTGCAGCGTAACGCGAGTTTCGTGCTGGCGGCAGCGGCGCAGATGGCCACCGAGACGCTGCGCGCGCGGCTGCCGGCACTGGCCAAGATCGGGCCGGCCGAACAGATCCGCGCCATCGTGGTCGACCAGGTCTATGGCATTGCACTGCGCCCCATGCCGGTGGCGCCGCCGGGCATTCCTTATCACGCCGGCTTTGCTTACTTTGAACTCGAAACCCGCGGTAGCGATTTGTGGAAGCAACTCGAGACCTCCGGCGGCTTGGCGATTCACATCGCGGGCGACTTCCCCGGGCTCGAACTCGAACTCTGGGCCGTGCGCTAGCCCGCGCCCGCCGCTGCAGATCCTGAGGCCGACATGAACGACGACGACGATCCGTTCGCGCACTTCAACAGCAAGGACAGTCCGACCATCATCAAGCCAGCAGCCGGTCGCGGTGGCCGCGCTGCACCGGCGGCAGCAGCCAGCCCGGCTGCGCCCGACCCGAGCCCGGCACGCAGTCCCGGGCAGCCACAGGCGGCCGCTGATGCGCCGACCGCCGCCGGGCTGAACCCGCTGATGCAGCACGCCGCACCATTGCTGATGGCTGCCAGCCGGCTGCGTACCACAGCCCAGCACCCCAACCCTGCTGCGCTGCGTGCCGCGCTGGCCGACACGGTGCGTCGCTTCGAGTCCCATGCCCGCGCTGCTGGCGTACCCAACGAGCAGGTGGTCGCCGCACGCTACGTGCTGTGTACGTTTATCGACCAATGCGCGTCGTCCACGCCCTGGGGCGGTTCCGGGGCATGGGCCTCGCACAGCCTGCTGGTGCAGTTCCACAATGAGGCCTGGGGTGGAGAGAAGGTGTTCCAGCTGCTGTCCAAGCTGGGCAAGGACGTAGCGGCCAACCGCTCGCTGCTCGAACTGCTGCATGCGGTGCTGTCACTCGGCTTCGAGGGTCGCTACCGGGGCATGGACAACGGTCGGGCCCAGCTCGACAGCATCCGCGAACGCTTGGCGCAGTTGCTGCGCCAGCACACCGGGCCGCTGGAGTCCGAGCTGTCGCCCAAGTGGCAAGGCGTGGCATCGAACATGCGCCTGGGTGACGGCATCCCGGTCTGGGTGGTGGCAGCGCTGGCGGCCAGCTTGCTCCTCGTCGTCTTCTTCGTCCTGCAGTTCACGCTCAACGGGCGCACCAACGCGACCTTCAACGCACTGCAGTCATTCGATGTCAAGGCCGCCGCCAACAAGCCGCTGCCCTCGCCTCCACCGCCGCCGGCCGCTGTTCAGCCACGCCTGGCAGGGCTGCTCAAGGCCCAGATCGAGGCCAGGCAACTGCAGGTCAAGGACCTCGTTGACCGCTCCATCATCACCATCGCTGGTGACGGCTTCTTCGAGTCGTCCAGCGCCGAAGTGTCGGCCAGCGTGCGTCCGCTGCTGGCCCAGGTGCCCGGGACGGCGCTGATCACCGGCCACACCGACAATCAACCGATCCGCTCGCTGCGCTTCCCGTCGAACTGGCACCTGTCGCAGTCACGCGCCGAGTCGGTGCGCGATCTGCTGGCTCCGGTCGTCAAGCCTGAACGCATGAAGGCCGAAGGCCGCGCCGAAAGCCAACCGGTCGACGACAACGCAACGGCCGCCGGACGCGCACGCAACCGGCGGGTCGAAATCACGCTGTTCGTTTCGAACAGCTGAAGTAGCCGACCATGAAGACTGCACTGAAATGGTTGTTGAGCCCGGTCGTGATCGGCACGCTCGGGCTGCTGATGCTGAGCGCGCTGGTCTGGTGGGCCTTCCCGCTGGTGGCGTTCGGCAACGCGCGTCCGTTCGACGGCTACTGGGCACGCGTGATCACGCTCGTGGTGCTTTGGACCCTGTGGATCGGTTGGCTGGGTTTCGACCTGCTGCGGCGCCGGCGCACGCATGCGACGTTGGTCAAGGGCTTGTCGACCGGATCCACCGCCAGCCAGCGCGAGGCCCAGGTCCTGGCCCAGCGTTTCGACGAGGCGATGGTCAAGCTGCGCGCCAGCTCCGGCCGCTCGCTGCTGAAGCCGGGCTCCTACCTGTACGAACTGCCGTGGTACATGTTCATCGGCGCACCCGGTGCAGGCAAGACCACGGCGCTGCTCAACTCGGGCCTGGAATTCCTGCTCGGTGACGGCAAGGCCGGCGCCTCGGTCAGCGGCGTTGGCGGCACCCGCAATTGCGATTGGTGGTTTACACGCGATGCGGTGCTGATCGATACAGCCGGCCGTTACAGCACGCAGGACTCCGACGCGGCCGCCGATGCGGGCGCCTGGGACGCCTTCCTCGCGCTGCTGAAGCGGACCCGTCCGCGCCAACCGATCAACGGCGTGATGCTCACCGTCAACGCCTTCGATCTGGTTCAGCAGAGCGCGGCCGACCGCACCGAACTGGCGCGCAACCTGCGCGACCGGCTGCACGAGTTGCAGACCAAGCTGGGCGTGCGCGCCCCGGTCTACGTGCTGGTGACCAAGATGGACCTGGTGGCCGGCTTCAACGAGACTTTCGGCGACCTGCCCAAGGACCAGCGCGAGCAGGTCTGGGGCTTCACACTCGACTACCGCGATGGTGAAGTTGCCGCTGTCGAGTCCGAGTTCGACCAGGGCTTCGGCGGACTCGAGCAACGCCTGGGCGAAGGTCTGGGCGACCGCCTGCAGGCCGAGCGGGATCTGTCGCGGCGGGCCGCGATCTTCGGTTTCCCACAGGAGCTGGCTGCACTGCGCAGGCCACTGCGCGAGTTCGTCTCGGCAGTGTTTGCCGCCGGCGGCGCGGTGCAGACTACACCGCCGATGCGGGGTGTGTACTTCACCAGCGGCACGCAGGAAGGCACGCCGATCGACCGCGTGATGGGCGCGCTCGGCCGCGCCTTCGGTCTGGAGCGGCCAGCGCTGGCGTCGCGCGGCGCCGGGCCGGGCAAGAGCTTCTTTCTGGCCAGGCTGCTGCGTGATGTGGTCTTCCTCGAACGCGGGCTGGGTGTCTACAACGCCGGTGCCGAACGGCGACGGCGCGTGACGCGTGCGGCCGCGATGGCCGGCATTGGTGTCCTCTCGGCTGCGCTCATGGTGGGTTGGGCCATAAGCTTCGTGCGCAACGTCAACTACGCCGACGAGGTGGCTGCCAAGCTGCCGGCGATCAAGCAGGGGGTGGACTCCATCCCTCCGGGCACGGGCGGTGACGTGGCGATGCTCGTCAAGCCCTTGTTCGACGTAAAGCAGGCCGCACGCACGCCGGCGTTTCCGATCGAGGATCCGCCCTTCCTGATGACGCTGGGCATGTACCAGGGCGACAAGCTCGACGCCGGAGCACAGCTGGCGTACCACCGGTTGCTGGAGAAGGCCTTCGCGCCGCGCGTGGCCACCCGGCTCGAGGAGCGGCTGCGGGCGGCCAACAACAGCAACCTCGAGAACGCCTACGAGGCGCTGAAGATCTACCTGATGCTGTACACGGCGGACAAGTTCGATGCCGACACGCTCAAGGCCTGGATCGCCACCGATTGGGACACTCAGTATGCCCGCGCCCTGGAGCCCGAAGCCCGTGCCGAGCTCGAACGCCACCTCGATGCCCTGCTTTCCCGCGGCGCTCCGCCGCCTATCGTGGCCAAGGACGATGCGCTCGTGGCGCAGATGCGCGAGATGCTGATGGCACTGCCGCTGGATCAGCGTGTCTATGGTCGCATCAAGCGCTCCAGCCGCGGCAACGACCTGCCCGACTTCACCGTAGCCGGCAACGCCGGCTCGAAGGCGGCCCAGGTCTATCGCCGCATGAGCGGCGAGCCGCTGACTCGCGGCATCGCGGGTCTGTACACCAAGGAGGGGTATCGCAGGACCTTCCAGGGCACGATTCCCAAGGTCTCGGCACAGATGGCCAGCGAAGAGACCTGGGTGCTGGGCGTGCGCAACGATCCCGATCGCATCAAGTCGCTGGCGCTGGGCACCGATCTGGCCAACCGAGTGCGCCGCAACTACCTCGAGGACTACATCAAACAGTGGGACAAGTACCTCGCCGACGTGAAGCTGGTGCCGATGACCAGTATTGCGCAGCAGATCGAGGTGTTTCGA
>JANOJJ010000083.1:0-7157 GCA_031408155.1 Rubrivivax sp. | reverse complement strand
GCTGCGGTAGCCGATCAGGTCGGCGATGGTGCCGATCTTCAACCCGTGTTCGCGGGCAAAGACCTCCAGGTCGCCCAGCCGCGCCATGGTGCCGTCGTCCTTCATGACCTCGCAGATCACGGCGGCCGGCTCCAGCCCGGCCATGCGCGCCAGGTCGCAGCCGCCTGGGATGGCGGCGAAGCCTTGATCCGCAAGACCATCCGCGAGCTCGCTGACGAACTCGACCCCGAGGTCTTCGTGCAGATCCACCGCTCGAGCATCGTCAACCTGCGCCACGTCACGCAGGTCGTTCGTGGCGCCAACGAGACGGCCGACGTGCACCTGCGAGGGCGCACCGAGGTGCTGCCGGTCAGTCGCAGTTACCTGCACGTCTTCAGGCAGATGTAGTGCTGACGACGCGCTCCGGCCAGGCTTGACGCTGCCCGCGGCGCGGATCCAGACTCGCCGGGCCGCAGGGCGGGTTGCCCCGGCCACGAGATCCACCTTCAGGAGCGCACGATGGGCAAGAAGAACGAGCACAAAGTCAAGTCGGCTGGCGGCAAGCTGGGCAAGGGCGAATACCTGGAGCAGCTCGCTGCGCTGGAGCCGGAGCTCAACGACGTGGCGCGCTGGCTGCAGCACAGCGGCAAGCGGCTGCTGCTGCTGATCGAAGGGCGCGACACGGCCGGCAAAGGCGGTGTCATCGCAGCGCTGGCCGACACGCTCAATCCGCGCCAGTGCCGCGTGGTGGCGCTGCCCAAGCCGACCGACCGCGAGCGCACGCAGTGGTACTTCCAGCGCTACGTGCCGCACTTTCCGGCCGCCGGCGAGATCGTGCTGTTCGACCGCAGCTGGTACAACCGCGCCGGCGTCGAGCGCGTGATGGGCTATTGCACCGAGGCCGAGGCGCTGGCCTTCCTCAAGCAGGCGCCGGCGTTCGAGAAGATGCTGACCGACGACGGCATCCTGCTCTTCAAATACTGGTTGACGGTCGACCAGTCGGAGCAGGAAGAACGCTTCGCCGAACGCCTGAGCGACCCGCTCAAGCGCTGGAAGTTGAGCCCGATCGACCTCGAGGCGCGCGCAAAGTACGCCGACTACACCGCCGCCCGCCATGCAATGCTGGAGGCCACGCACAGCCGGCATGCGCCGTGGACGCTGGTCAACTTCAATGACCAGCGGCGTGGGCGCCTGACGATGATCCGGCACCTGCTCGATGCCATCCCCGAGCACGCGGTGCCTGACCAGCCGATCGACTTTGCGCCACTCGGGCACGCGCCGCTGAAGGAACGCTACCAAGGCGGGCTCGAGCCGCTGTGACGGCGGCGCCTCTGATCCGGCGCGCTCCTTCCGGCAGCCCTCGAAGATCATCGCTGGCCGACCACTGGACAGCGTCGCGCCGTTATGGAGGAAGCTCGGCTGCAGCGCCAGGTTGCGCAGCGGCGAGGTGCGCAAGCAGATGCCGCACCAGCGGTCGGTCGGTCGCGGGCCCGCGTCAGCCTTGGCGCCACAACCAGGCCGCACCGCGCACGCCCGACGAGTCACCGTGGCGGGCGGGCACGAGCCGGGTCCGCACCTCGTCGTGCTGGCCAACAGACATGACCCAGCGGCCCCACAGCCGCGGCACCTGCTCGTACAAATGGTGCATGCGCGACAGCCCGCCGCCGAGCACGATCACGTCGGGGTCGAGCAGGTTGATCACCGAAGCCAGCGCGCGCGCCAGGCGCGACGCGTGACGGTCGAGCGTGGCCTGCGCCGCCGCATCGCCGGCGGCAGCGGCCTGAACGATGGCGGCAGCGTCCAGCGCCTGGCCGCTGACTGCGCCATGGTCGTGCGCCAGACCGGGGCCACTGACCAGGGTTTCGATGCAGCCCTGCTGGCCGCAGTAGCAGTCAGGCCGCGGGTCGACACCGTCCACGGCCCAGGGCAGCGGGTTGTGGCCCCATTCACCGGCCAGCGCGTTGGGCCCGCGCAGCACGCGGCCGTGCACCGCGATGCCAGCCCCGGTGCCGGTGCCGATGATGGCGGCAAAGACCACCTCGGCGCCTTTGCCGGCGCCGTCGATGGCCTCGCTCAGGGCCAGGCAGTTGGCGTCGTTGTCGATCCGAACCGGTCGCCGCAGCAGCGCCTGCAGGTCGCGCTGCAGCGGCTGGCCATTGAGGCAGGTCGAATTGCAGTTCTTCATCAGCCCGCTCGGCGTCGCGCTGCCGGGCGTGCCGATGCCGACGCTGAAGTCGCCATGCCCGCTGTCGCTCGCGCCCTGCACCAGGGCGGCGATCGCGGCCAGGGTCGCGCGGTAGTCGCCCTGCGGCGTGGCGATCCGCTGCTGCCACCGTGCCTGAGCGTCGACGGCCAGCAGCCGCGCCTCGATCTTGCTGCCGCCGAGGTCGATGCCCAGCGCAAACGGTGCGGCCTCGGCGGTCGGTGTCACATCGCAGCGGTGCGCGCCTGCAGCCAGGCCAGCGCGTCGTCGCTGACACGCGCAGCCAGCCGTTCGCGAACGCTCGCGTGATAGGCGTTCAGCCAGTCGATCTCGTCGGCTCGCAGCAGCGCGCGGTCGATGCAGCGGGTGTCGATCGGACACAGCGTGAGCGTCTCGAACTGCAGAAAGTCGCCGAAGGTCCCGCCCTCGGGCGTGGTGGCGGGCACGGTCAGCACCAGGTTCTCGATCCGCACGCCCCACCGGCCGGGGCGGTAGACACCGGGTTCGATCGACGTGATCATGCCCGGCTGCAGCGCCATCTCGGGCAGCGCGATCGCCTTGCTGATGCTCTGCGGCCCTTCGTGCACGGCCAGGAAGTAGCCCACGCCATGGCCGGTGCCATGGCCGAACTCGATGCCTTGCTGCCACAGCGGCGCACGCGCGATCGCGTCCAGCGCGGGTGCCAGGGTGCCCTGCGGAAAGCGCGCGCGCGACAAGGCCATCGTGCCCTTGAGCACCAGCGTGTAGTCGCGCTTCATCGCGGCGGTCACGGTGCCGATCGGCCACACGCGGGTGATGTCGGTGGTGCCGCCGAGGTACTGGCCACCCGAGTCGATGAGCAGCAAGCCGTCGCCTTCGATCAGCGCATGCGACTCGGCGCTGGCGCGGTAGTGCGGCATCGCGCCGTTGCCGTTGAGGCCGGCGATGGTGGAAAAACTCAGTCCCATGAAACCGCTGCGCTTGGCACGTTCGGCCGACAGACGCTCATCCACCGTCAATTCGGTCCAACGCTCACCACGCGCCATCGAGGCCTCGAACGCGGCGTAGAACTCGCACATCGCAGCGCCGTCCTCGGCCATCGCTTCGCGCACGAAGGCGGCTTCGGCCTCGGTCTTGCGGCTCTTGAGCAGCGTGCTGGGGTTGATCGCCTCGACCACCTTGACGCCCGCGGCCACAGCCTGGCGCAGGCCGAAGGTCACGCGCTTGGGGTCGACCAGCAGCACCGCACCGGCAGGCAGCGCAGCCAGCGCGGCGCTGGCCTGTCCGTAGCCGGCCAGTTGCACGCCATCGGCGGCCAGTACCGCTTGCAGCGCGGCGTCGATCTTGCCGTCGCCGACGAACAGCGTGGCCCCGCTCCGGTCGATCAGCAGGTGGGCCAGGAAGACCGGGTTGTAGCTGACGTCGCTGCCGCGCAGGTTGGTGATCCACGCGACATCGTCGACCGACGACACGAGGTGGTATCCGGCGCCGTGCTGCGCCATCGCCTGCCGCACCGCGGCCAGCTTGGCCGTGCGCGGCGTGGCGGCATGCGGTGCCCGATGCTCGAATACCGGCTCGACGGGCAGCGCTGGGCGCTGCGGCCACACCAGGTCGAGCAGGTCGGCATCGGTGCGCAGTTGCACGCCCGCCAGGTCCAGCGCCGCCTGCAACGCGATCGCGGTCGCCAGGCCCAGCACCTGGGCGTCGACGGCCACGGTGCAGCCCGCGGGCACGTGCGCGGCCAGCCAGTCGATATGGGCCGCGGCCAGGCCGGCGGGGATCCGTTCGAGCGTGATGCCGGTGCCGGCCAGTTCTCGTTCGGCCTGCGTCCAGTAGCGGCTGTCGGCAAACAGCGCGGCCTCATCGACCGTCACCACCAGCGTGCCCATCGACCCGGTGAAGCCCGACAACCATTCGCGCGCCTGCCAGTGGCCGGGCAGGTATTCCGACAGGTGCGGGTCGCTCGACGGCACCAGCAGCGCATGCACCTGCGCCTGCACGAGTGCCTCGCGCAGGCGGTCAATGCGCAGGCGGTTCGGGGAGGTGCGGGTGTCCATGACAGTGGCTCCGACGGGATTGGGGTCGATTGGCGATTCTAGGTTTCAGCGCTGCTCGTCAGGTCGACTGTCGGGCTGCGCGACCACACGCGCATGGCGGGCAAACGTCCAGTAGCTCCAGGCCCAGTCGATCAGCACCACCAGCCGGTTGCGAAAGCCGATCAGGAAGTAGATATGCGCGAACAGCCAGAACAACCATGCCGGGTAACCCGACAGCGTGAGCCTGCCGAGCAGCGGCAGCTCGAGCTGCACCACCGCGGCCATGCGCCCGAGCGTGGCCAGCGACCCGTAGTCGGCATAGCGAAAATCCCGTGTCGGCCGGCCCTGCTCGCGGGCGACCAGGTTGGCTGCGGCGCAGCGCCCCATCTGCTTGGCCGCCGGGCTGACGCCGGGCACCGGCTTGTCGCCGCTGCGGGCCGCGGCCAGGTCGCCGATGACGCTGATCTCGGGATGGCCCTGCAGGCTCAGGTCCGGCAGCACCGGCACACGGCCGGCGCGGTCAGCCTGCAGGCCGCAGGCCAGCGCGATCCGGCGGCCAATCGGCGCGGCGGCCACGCCGGCGGCCCACAGCACGGTGCGCGCGGCCAGGCGCTGCTCGCCAGCGGCGGTCTGCAGCGTCGCTCCGCGCTCGTCGATCGCACTCACGCGGCATCCGGTCATCACCTCGACGCCCAGGCCCTCGAGCTGCAGCCGTGCACTGTCCGACGACGGTTGGTTGAAGGCACCCAGCAGCCGGTCGGCGCCTTCCACCAACCAGACCCGGGCCTGGCGCGAATCGATGTGGCGAAACTCGTCGGGCAGCGTGTGGCGAGCGATCTCGACCAGCGTGCCGGCCAGCTCGACGCCGGTCGGGCCGCCGCCAATGACGACGAAATTCAGCCACGCCGACCACTCGCCGGCGTGCCGGCAACGCTCGGCGCGCTCGAACGCGCCGATCACCCGTGCGCGGATGTCGAACGCATCGGCCAGCGTCTTCAGCCCGGGCGCGTGCAGCGCCCAGTCGTCGTGGTCGAACCAGCTGTTGCACGCGCCGGCGGCAACGATCAGGTGGTCATACGACAGGCTGCTGCCATCGTCGAGCAGAACGGCGCGGCCGCCCACGTCGACGTCGCGCGCTTCGGCCTGCAGCACGGTCAAGCGGCCGCCGCGCATCTCGCGCCGCAGGATGTGGCGGATCGGCGCTGCCACCGCGGGCGCGGACAAGCCGGCGGTGGCCACCTGGTACAGCAGCGGTTGGAACAGGTGGTGGTTGGTGCGGTCGACCAGCGTCACCTCGACCGCTGCGCGCGCCAGCGCGCGCACCGCCTCGAGGCCGCCGAAGCCGCAACCAATGATGACAACCCGAGGCAGGTCCATGCAGCCAGTGTCGCACCGCCGAGCCAGCATGCAGGCCTTGTCACACCCCTTGGGACCATGGTCATGCGATGCTCTGCGGCGCGGTCCAGGTTGCCGTTCGTGGTCGCGCCCGGTGCGCTGCTGGCCGCTTGCCAGACGATGAGCGAGGACAGGGCCGCTTTGCGACGCTTGCCCGAAAGTAACCCTGACCAGGAGACGACCATGGCCGACCCGAACGCCGCAACGCAGACCCAGCTGCGCAACATCCAGAGCAAGACCGGCAAGTCGATCGCCGAACTGCACGCCGCACTGGCCGCCTCGGGCCTGGCCAGGCATGGCGACAGGCGCAGCTGGCTGATGGAGCATTTCAAGCTCGGCTACGGCGATGCCAACGCCGTGGTCACCGTGCAAGGGCCCACCTACGCAGCGGTGCTGGCCGGGCTGGGCGCGGACAGCCCGAGCGCCGCCAACGTCGAGGGGGACCCCCTTGCTGCGATCTACACCGGGGCCAAGGCGCAGCTGCGACCCTTGCACGCTGCGGTGATGGAGGCCATTGACCGCCTGGGCCCGTACGAACAGGCGCCGAAGAAGACCTACGTCAGCCTGCGCCGCAAGAAGCAGTTCGCGATGGTCGGGCCGGCGACCAAGGAACAGGTCGAGATCGGGCTCAACGCCAGGGACCTGTCGCCGCACCCACGCCTGAAGGCGATGCCGCCAGGCGGCATGTGCCAGTACACGCTGCGCCTGGGTCAGGTGGCAGAGATCGACGCCGACCTGAAGGCCTGGATCAAGGCCGCTTACGACGCGGCCGGCTGAGGGGCATCAATAACTGCCGTCAGTCACGATCGACGGACCAAAGCTCGCGGCCTGGTTGTCGCGCTGCGGCGGTCCATCGGTCATCAGCCGGCGCATTTCCTTCTTCATCACGCCGTAACACTCGCAGGCGCACTGCTGCAGACCGGCCTCGTCGAGCACGGAAATGTGCCCACGACGGTAGCGGATGTAGCCCGCCTGCTGCAGCCTGCCGGCCGCCTGGGTGATGCTTTCACGGCGCACGCCCAACATGCCAGCCACCAGTTCCTGCGTCATCACCAGTTCGGTTGCCCAAGCGCGGTCGAGCGCCGACAGCAGCCAGCAACTGAGCTGCTGCTCGACCGAGTGGTGGCGATAGCAGGCGGCGCGCAGGAAGATCTGCGTCATCAGTGCCTGGCTGTAGCGCAGCAGCAAGCGTTGCATCGGCCCGCCGCGCTCGAACGCCCGCCTCGCGCAGGCTGACCACCAGCTGCTCCAGGTAGGCGCGCGGGAGGTCCTCCTCCGCCGCGATCTCCGCGAGCGAGGCCGGACCGGTGCCGAAGTGGCGCCCGAGCTGGACCATAAGTCGGACGCCGTACTCGCCCTTGGTGCTGAAGGCGACGGCGCCTGTACCGTGGAACGTGGGCCGCTGGAGGGTCGACGTGGAGGTGGTCAGGGTCGTGGCCTCGATATCCGAGTGATTTCGTCGGGATTGAGTGTAGGGCAACGGCTCGCGGGGGGTCAACGCGGGGGCGGGCACGGGGGTCGGCGAGTCTGTGCCGAATTATTCCAGGGAGGCTTATCCGCAGGCT
>JANOJJ010000044.1:0-1608 GCA_031408155.1 Rubrivivax sp. | reverse complement strand
GGCCTGCGTGCAAGCGCCGTCGACCCCCGCGGTCACGGACATGCAGGCCGTCTTTGCACCCAACGCCAACCTGGTGGCGCAGGGCATCCCGCCGATCCCGCAATCGCTGGTCGACCGGGTCCAGCCCTATACCGACTTTCGCGGCCACTCGTTTGTCGACTGGCATCCCCGCCAGCGCCAGATGGTGGTGTCGCACCGCAAGGCGGGCGACAACGTGCCGCAGTTGTACCTGATGAAGGCGCCGCTGGCCGCTCCCGAGCAGTTGACACGCGAGAACGAACCGGTGCGGCAGGCCTCGTTCGAACCGCGCGAGGGCCGCTACCTGGTGTTCGAGCGCTCGATCGGCGGCAACGAGGCCGACCAGTTGTACCGGCTCGACCTGGCTGGTGGCCAGACCACGTTGCTCACCAACCCTGACGAGCGACACGAGCTGGTGGGCTGGCTGCGGGGTTCCAGCCGCCTGATCCATTCGTCACTGCCGCTCGACCGCACGGCCCAGGGTGGCAGCCGGCCCGAGGTCAAGACCACGTTCTGGCTGGTCGACCCGCTCGAGCCACAGGCCCGACGCAAGCTGGCCGAACTGCCCGGTGGCGGCTGGTACGGCAGCGCCGTGTCGCGCGACGATCGGCAGTTGGCGCTCATGCGCTACCTGTCGGCCAACGAATCTCAGGTCTGGCTGCTCGACCTGGCCAGCGGCCAGAGCCGGCAGCTGCTGCCGGCCCCTGGCGAGACCGTGCGCGCGGCCCATTTCAGCGCTGACTTCACGCACGACGGCACTGGGCTGTACGTGTCAAGCAACCGCTTCGGTGAATTCCGCGAAGCGTTGCTGCTGGACATCGCCAGCGGTGGCATCCGGCGTCTGAGCGCGCACATCCCGTGGGACGTTTCGGGCCTCAGCGTCAGCCATGACGGAAGACGCCTGGCGCTGCAGGCCAACGTCGACGGACGCGCCGAGCTGCGCCTGTTCGACACCGGCAGCCTGAAGGAACTGGCTGCGCCCGAGCTGCCACCTGGCAGCGTGGGCAGCAGCCGATTCCACCTGGGGCGCAGCGACATCGCGCTGGCGATCAACGGAGCCCAGGGCCCGAGCCAGGTGCATACGCTGGACATCGACAGCGGCCGGGTCGAGCAGTGGACCCGTGCGCAGGCTGCACCGGGCGTGGACATGTCGAGCTTTGCCGATCAATCCATCGTGCGCTGGAACAGCTTCGATGGTCGCCGCATCTCGGGCCTGTTGTCGATGCCGGCAGCGCGTTTCGTCGGCAAGCGGCCGGTGATCATCGACATCCATGGTGGCCCGGAGGGGCAGGCACAGGTGGGCTTCCTTGGCCGCTACAACTACTTCGTGCAGGAGATGGGCATCGCCATCGTGCAGCCCAACGTGCGCGGCTCGTCGGGCTTCGGCAAGACCTTCCTGACCCTGGACGACGGCATGCAGCGCGAGGACTCCGTGCGCGACATCGGCGCCTTGCTCGACTGGATTGCGACCCAACCGGGGCTGGACGCGTCGCGCGTGCTGGTGGCCGGCGGCAGCTACGGCGGCTACATGAGTCTGGCGGTGAGCTCCCACTCCGCTGACAGCATTGCCGGTGCGGTCGACGATGTGGG
>JANOJJ010000040.1:0-9776 GCA_031408155.1 Rubrivivax sp. | reverse complement strand
GGCCTGCGTGTCGCGCGCGCCGCAGTCCTCGAGCAGGCGGCCCACCCGCGTGCCGAAGGGGTATTCATACAGGCCCGGCCGCTCGCAGTCACCCGACACCGAATGGATCTTCGTGCCCGTGCTCTGCCGGGTGCCGATGCCGGCCCACCAGGCGCCGCCGTTGCGCGCGATGTGCGACACCGCGCAGAAGGTCTCGACGTTGTTGACGACCGTGGGCAGCCCCAGGTAGCCATGCTCGGCCGGAAACGGCGGACGGATGCGCGGCGTGCCACGCTTGCCTTCGAGCGATTCGATCAGCGCCGACTCCTCGCCGCAGACGTAGGCGCCGGCGCCGAGGTGGATGCTGATGTCGAAGTCGAAGCCCTGGCGGCCGAGGATGCTGCTGCCGAGCAGTCCACCGCTGCGCCGGCGCTCGAGCCCGGCCTGCAAACCGTCGAGCAGCCAGCGGTACTCGCCGCGCAAGTAGATGAATCCGCGCCGCGCGCCGAGCACGAAGGCTGCGATGGCCATGCCGTCGATCAGCGCGTCGGCCTGTTGCGTCAGCAGCGTACGGTCCTTGAAGGTGCCAGGCTCGCCTTCATCGGCGTTGCAGACCACCACACGCTCGGCGCCGGGCGTATGGCGACAGGCGGTCCACTTCGACGCGGTGGGGTAGCCCGCTCCGCCGCGCCCGCGCAGGCGCGAGGTCTGCAGCTCGGCCAGCATGGCGTCGCTGCCACGCTCCAGCGCGGCCTGAAGTGCGTCGCCCGGTGCGGCTGCGGGGCCCAGCAGTACATCGGCGCGTTGCACCACCTCGTGCACGCGTGACCACTCGGGCGGCCAGTCTTCGAGCGGCGCATCGGCGTCGATCAGCGCTGCCAGCTGCGTCACGCGGTCGTCGTCCAGCCGCGTCACCACCTGGCGGTGGTTGACCAGCAGCGCAGGCCCCTGGTCGGCCAGCCCGATGCAAGAGCAACGAGCCACGCTCACCCGGCCGTCGGCGCGCAGCTCGCCGGACGCCACGCCGAGCCGCTGGCACAGGCTGGCCATCAGGTCATGGCTGCCTTGCAGGCGATCGATCACGTTGTCGCTGAACAGGACACGAAATCGGCCCACCGGCTGCATGTGCAGAAAGCGGTAGAAGCTCGCCACGCCTTCGACCTGCGCCAACGGCAACCCAAGCGCCGAGCCCAGATCGGCGAGCACGCGACGCGGCAGCCAGCCCAGTCGATGCTGCAGGGCGATCAGCATCTGCAGCAGCGCGTGCGGGTCACGGCCATGCTGACCCAACAGGGCCTGCAGCGCGGCGTCGGAGTCGGGCCCGGTCGATGCCTGTGGTTCGGATAGGGTCGTCAAGGCCGGTGCGGTCGCGCTGTTGATCGGGTGGAAGTCACGATACCGTGCCGAACCCGAGTCGGTATGACCATCGTCAATTGCGGCCGATGCCCGCGGCCCGGCCTGCCGCGAGACACGCTTTTCCTACACTCCGCGCATGACATTGCTTTTTGTACGCCACGGCGAAACCACGCTCAACGCCTCGCGCACGATGCAACCGGCCGACACGCCGCTGGGCCCGCGCGGCCTGGCGCAGGCGCAGGCGGTGGCCGCCCGCCTGGCGTCGGTCGGTCTGGCTGGCGTGCTCAGCAGCGACTTGCCGCGCGCCTTGCAGACGGCGCAAGCGATTGCCGCGGCGGCCGGTGGATTGCCGGTGCGGACCTCGCATCTGCTGCACGAGCGCAATTTCGGCGACCTTCGCGGGCGAGCGCATGACAGCCTGGGCTTGGACCCGCTGCAGATGAGCGAAGCGCCGCCGGGCGGCGAATCGATGGCCGACTTCTTGGCCCGTGCCGACCAGGCCTTCGACCTCGCCGTGCGCATGCGCGCCACGCTGGGCGGGCCGTTGGCGGTGGTCAGCCACGGGCTGGTGATCCACGCCTGGTTGAGCAGCCGGGTCGCCTTGGCGCCGGGACAGCTGCTGCCGGCGCGGATCGGCAACACCTCGGTCACGCGAGTGGCTGCGTCGCCGCCCCACGGCGCCGATCTGGTCGACTGCACGTCGCACCTGCGCGGGCGCATCAGCGAAGACGGCAACAGCCTGGCGGGCGGATAGGCCCGCGGCTGACGCGCCGCTGGCGCTGTCGCTATCGTGCAGCGTTGATCAACCGCAGGGGCTGAGCGATGAAGTCATTGGGCAAACGTGCCGACGGCCTGCGGCTGGAACGTATGCAGGCATCGCCGCGCTGGGCCGGGGACGGCTTTCGCAACCTGCACCCGGTGCTGCCCGGCCTGCGCGACCTGAATGCGCCACGGCCGACCTTGCGCGAATTTCTCTGCGCCGGCACGCGCCGTGTGCCGGCTGCGCCCTTGCCCTCGGTGGACCCGCTGCGCGACTGGGCGAGGCCAGCGTCGACTGGCCTGCGCGCCACCTGGCTGGGCCACTCGACGGTACTGATCGAGATCGACGGCCTGCGCGTGTTGACCGACCCCGTGTGGGGCCCGCGTGCATCGCCGTCGCGCCTGGCCGGGCCCAAGCGCTTCCAGCCGGTGCCGGTGGCGCTGCGCGCGCTGCCGCCGATCGACCTGGTGCTGGTCTCGCACGACCACTACGACCATCTGGACTACCCGACCATCCGCGAACTGGCGAGGATGGGCGTTCCCATCGTCACGTCACTCGGCGTTGGCGCGCACCTGCAGGCGTTCGGCGTCGCGCCCGAGCGCATCACCGAACTCGACTGGTGGGACAGCCACCGCCTGCCCGGCAGTGAACTGGAAGTGACGGCCGCACCCGCGCAGCATTTCTCGGGCCGCGGCCTGAAGGACCGCAACGCCACGCTGTGGTCGTCGCTCGTGATCCGCACCGCCAGGCACCGCGTATTCTTCAGCGGCGACACCGGGCTGACGACCGAATACAGCGCCATCCGTGACCGGTTTGGCCGCTTCGACCTGGTGCTGCTCGAGGTGGGCGCGTTTGACCCCTCCTGGGGCGACATCCACCTCGGCCCGGACAACGCCTTGAAGGCCTGGGCCCTGCTCGGCGGCGGGCCCTTCCTGCCGATCCACTGGGGCACCTTCAGCCTGGCGCTGCATGCCTGGGACCAGCCGGCCGAAGTGCTGCTGGCTCGAGCGCCCGCGCTGGGCGTACCGCTGCTGATGCCGCGCCTGGGCGAAGCGGTGGAGCCGCTGCAGGTGGAGGGCGTGACGCCCTGGTGGCGCGGCGTGGACACGCCCGAGCGCATGGCGCTGACGCCAGCGCAAGCCGACGCCGAGCTGCAGCGGCTGCCGAAGGCGATGCCGTGGCCGGCGGATTGACGTGCCGACTGTCGGTTCGTCCGCAGAGGCTGAGAAAATTCGATTCGCAGGACCCCGGGTCGTCGATCGCGCTGCGGCCGCTTCGGGTCGGTCCGTTCGTCAGGCCGCGAGTTTGTCCAGGTTGGCCTGGCACCAGCGCTGGTCGTCGGCGCTCAGCCGTGCGTGGGCCAGGCGCATCGCGGCCAGCGCCTGCGCCTGAGCCGACGCGTTGCCGGCGGCGCGTTCAGCCAGGGCCAGCGCCTCGAGGCCGTAGAAGCGTTCCAGCGCTGGCACTTCGGCCTGGGCATCGACGATTGCCAGGCAGGCCAGCGCGTGCTGCCGGGCCTGCGCCGGGTCACCGGCGGCCAGCCAGGTCAGCGCCAGGCGGAGCTCGGCGCGCTCGGTCTCGAGCCAGCTTCCGGCGCGCTGCCACCAGCGGCGTGCGGCCTGTGCAGCCAGGATCATCAGTTCGCGTTCGGCGGCGCTGCGCCCGGCCTTAACTTCCAGCGTGGCGGCCAGGTTGTTGCCGGCCACCGCCAGCGCGCGCGCAGCCGGGTCGGTGTCGGCCAGCGCGGCCGTGTCGGCCTCGGCCAACGCCTCCTGCAGCAACTGGGTGGCGCGCGCCGTGTCGTGCATCGCCAGCGCAGCCGCGGTCAGCGCCGACACGGTGATGCGGTCGCCCGGCCCCAGGGTGCCGCGCACGTCACTCTCGCCGCACGCCAGGCCCAGACTGGCGCGCAGTCGGCGCAAGGCCTGACCGCTGCTGCCGTGAACGCTGAAGGCCGGCCCACGGGCCAGCGCGGCGAGGTACTTCAGCCCGTCGCCCCAGGCCGCCAGGTGTTCGCCGTAGACATGGTGAGCCAGCCGCGCCAGCGCGATCAGATCGTCTTCGCTGAGCACCGAGTCCAGCACCTGCTGCAGCCGCATGGCCACGGCGGGCGGATCGTCGGCGTGGTCGGTCCAGGCCTGGTCGATGAAGGGCTGCAGGTCGGTCATGGCTTGTCCTCGAGTGGCGGCAGAGCGCGATGATGCCGGCAAAGATCGTGCGCCGTCGGCCCTGCTGCCACCGGCGATGGCCTATGCTGCCACCCCCGCCACCTGCACGCTGCCATGAAGCTCTACTTCTCCCCCACGTCGCCCTACGTCCGCAAGTGCCTGGTCACGGCCCATGAACTGGGCGTGGCCGACCGCATCACGCTGCTGCCCAGCAACGCCAACCCGGTCACCCGCGACGCCTCGATCATCGAGCACAACCCGTTGGGCAAGGTGCCGACCTTCATCACCGTCGACGGCGTGTCGCTGTACGACAGCCGCGTGATCTGCGAATACCTCGACGCCACCTTCAGCGGCGGCCTGTTCCCGCGCGACGGCGCAGGGCGCTGGCGCGCATTGGTCCTGCAGAGCCTGGCCGACGGCGTGCTCGACGCCGCGCTGCTGGTGCGCTACGAAGAGGCCGCGCGCCCGCAGGCGCTGCGCTGGGACGACTGGAGCAAGGGGCAGATGGACAAGATCCAGACCTCGCTGCTGGCGCTGGAGCGCGCGCCCGGGCAGATGCAGGGCCGGGTCGACATCGGCACCTTGTCGCTGGCCTGCGCGCTGGGCTACCTCGATCTGCGCTTCGACGACTGGGGCTGGCGCTTGCGTTACCCGCAGGTGGCGGCCTGGGCTGCCGGCTTCATGCAGCGGCCGTCGCTGAAGGCGACGTGGTCGCTGTAGCGGCACCGGCCCGATTGCGCGCTGCCGATCGAAGGCCCGGCCCGAGCCGCTGCAGGTCTTTCTGCGCCGCCAGGCCGATGGCCGCATCGCCCTGGGCGTGCGTGACCATGGCCCTGGCGTGCCTGCCGAGCAGTTGTCGCGCCTGAGCGTAGCCTACTATCGCCCCGACAGCGCGCGCACGCGCCGTGCCGGCGGCGTCGGCCTCGGCCTGTACCTGTGCCGCCTGGTGGCGCAGGCGCATG
Organism: Rubrivivax sp.; assembly: GCA_031408155.1. Classification (GTDB taxonomy): domain Bacteria; phylum Pseudomonadota; class Gammaproteobacteria; order Burkholderiales; family Burkholderiaceae_C; genus Rubrivivax. The sequence goes on along the minus strand of JANOJJ010000040.1, from coordinate 4,551 downwards.
GCGGCGAACTGCGCATCCGCCGCGCCGAGCCGGGACTGGACGTGGCGATGGTCTGGACCGCGCCCTAAGCCCGGTTCAGCCGCGTCTCCACCAGGCGTGCAAAAAACGCCGCGCCCAGCGGCAGTGCGGCGTCGTTGAAGTCGTAGGCCGGGTTGTGCACCTCGCAGCCGCCTTCGGCCAGGCCGTTGCCGATGTTGACGTAGCAGCCGGGCACCGCGTCGAGCATGAAGGAGAAGTCTTCCGACGCCATGATCAGCGGCGGGTTGCGCTCGACCTTGTCGGCGCCCACCAGTTCGGTGCAGATGCGGGCGGCGAAATCGGCTTCCTGTTCGTTGTTGACGGTCGGCGCGAACAACGCGCGGAAGTCGACCTCGGCGGTGGCGCCAAAGGCCGCCGCGGTGCCTTCGGCGACGCGCCTGAGGTGGCGTTCGACCGCGCTCATCACCTCGCGCGAGAAGGCGCGCACCGTGCCGCCGAGTTCGGCCGTCTGCGGGATCACGTTGTAGGCGTCGCCGGCCAGGATGCGCGTGACCGACAGCACCGCCGAGTCCAGCGGCGCCACGTTGCGCGCGACGATGCTCTGCAATGACACCGCGACCTGTGCCGCCACCAACGCCGCATCGACGCTGGTTTCCGGCCGCGCGCCGTGCGAGCCGCGGCCGCTGATGCGGATGTCGAAGAAGGCACCACCGGCCATCATCGGCCCGGCGCGCACCGCGAAGTGGCCCAGCTCGAGCTTGGGCCGGTTGTGCATGCCGAACACCGCGTCGCACGGGAAGCGCTGGAACAGCCCGTCGTCGATCATTGCCTTGGCACCGCCGAGGCCCTCTTCGGCCGGCTGGAAGATGAAGTGCACGATGCCGTCGAAGTGCCGGCTCTGCGCCAGCTGGGTGGCTGCACCCAGCAGCATGGCGGTGTGGCCGTCGTGGCCGCAGGCGTGCATCACGCCGCCGTGCACCGAGCGGTGCGCGAAGCGGTTGCCCTCGAGGATAGGCAGCGCGTCCATGTCGGCACGCAGGCCGACGGCACGACTGCTGCTGCCCGCGCGCAGCGTGCCCACGACCCCGGTGCGGCCGACGCCGCGCGTGACCGCGATGCCGACGGCTTCGAGCTGCCGCGCCACCAGCTCGGCGGTGCGGTTCTCCTGAAAGCCGAGCTCGGGGTGGGCATGGATGTCGTGCCGCCAGGCCGTCATCTCGGCATGCAAAGGAGCCAGGGTTGCGGGCATGGTAGACATGGAGCGGGCCTTGGGTGGAGCGGTTATTGCCCCATCGTAGCCGGGCTTCGTCACCGACGGTCACGCCACCACGGTTGCCGGCCGTGCCATCATTTCCCGTTCCTGCCAAGTTCATGCCACATCCTGGCCAACCACCATGCCCATCCAACGTCGTAGATTGATCTCCCTCGGCGCCGCCGGCCTGTGGTCGGCAGCGACCCTGTCGACCCCCGCATTCGGTCAGGCGCGGCCACCGGTGCGGCTGGCGATGATCGGCACCGGCATGCGCGGCCAGGTGTTGCTGCACGAACTGGCCAAGCGCTCGGACGTCGACATCGTCGCCCTGTGCGACATCGAGCCGATCATGCTGGGGCGTGCGCTGGCGGTGCTCGACAAGGCCGGCAAGCCAGCACCCTGGACCTGCGGCGAGGACGGTGACGAGTTCGCCTACCGCCGGCTGCTCGACCGGCCCGACCTCGACGGCGTGATCATCGCCACACCCTGGGAATGGCACGCCGTGATGGCCATCGATGCGATGAAGGCCAAGGTGCCGGTCGGCTGCGAGGTGGTGGCCGGCGTCACGCTGCAGGAGCATTGGGACGTGCTGCGCACCCAGCAGCGTACCGGCACGCCGTACATGCTGCTGGAAAACGTCTGCTACCGGCGCGACGTGATGGCCGTGCTGCAGATGGTGCGCGCCGGGCTGTTTGGCGAACTGGTGCACCTGCAGGGCGGCTACCAGCACGACCTGCGCGGTGTGAAGTTCAACTCCGGCCATCCCGATGAGCCCTACGGCAGCGGCGTTGAATTCGGCTCCAAGGCCTGGTCGGAAGCGCGCTGGCGCACCCAGCACTCGGTGCGGCGCAACGGCGACCTCTACCCCAGCCACGGCATCGGACCGTTGGCGATGGCCTGCAACATCCACCGCGGCAACCGTTTCACCTTCATCAACGCGTTTGCCAGCAAGGCACGCGGCCTGCGTGAGTACGTGGCCGAGAAGAAGGGCAGTCCGCAGCATCCGAATGCGAGCGTCAAGTTCAGCCTCGGCGACATGGTCACGACGCAGATCGCCTGCGCCAACGGCGAGACCATCCTGCTGCAACACGACACCTCGCTGCCGCGGCCGTATTCACTGGGCTTTCGGGTCCAGGGCACCGAAGGCATCTGGATGGACCTGAACCGCTCGATCCACCTCGAAGGCAAGAGCCCGGCACAGCGCTGGGAGGACGCCCAGCCCTGGCTCGACCGCCATGACCACCCGTTGTGGCGGCGTTTTTCGGCCGCCGCTGCCACCGCCGGCCATGGCGGCATGGACTTCTTCGTCGTCCATGCTTTCGTCGAAGCGCTGAAGGCGCGGGCTCCGATGCCGATCGACATCTACGATGCCGTAGCCTGGAGCGCGATCACGCCGCTGTCGGAGCAGTCGATCGCGGCCGGCTTCCAGACCCTGGAGTTTCCTGATTTCACCGCGGGTCGCTGGCAATCCCGGCAGCCGACCTTCGCGTTGAACGACCGCTATTGAGTTGCTCAGACTGCCGGCTGCCGGGTGGCCAGACCGAGCAGGGCTGGTGTCACACCATCTCGAGCGCCAGCGCCGTCGCCTCGCCGCCGCCGATGCACAGCGCGGCCACGCCGCGCTTCAAGCCGCGCTTCTTCAGCGCCCCCAGCAGCGTGACGACGATGCGCGCACCGCTGGCACCGATCGGGTGGCCCAAGGCGCAGGCACCGCCGTGCACGTTGACGATCTCGTGCGGCAGTTGGAAGTCGTGCATCGCGGCCATCGTCACGGCGGCAAAGGCCTCGTTGACCTCCCACAGATTCACGCTCTTGGCGTCCCAGCCGGCTGATCTCAGCGCCTTGTCGATCGCGCCGGCCGGCGCGGTGGCAAACCACTCGGGCGCCTGCGCATGCACGGCGTGGCTGACGATGCGCGCCAGCGGCGTGCAGCCCATGCGCGCCGCGGTGCTCTCGCGCATCAGCACCAGCGCGGCGGCGCCGTCGGAGATGCTCGACGCATTGGCCGCGGTGATGGTGCCGTCTTTCTTGAACGCGGGCTTGAGGCCAGGGATCTTGTCGAGCTTGGCCTTGAACGGCTGCTCGTCGAATTTGACGACCGTGTCGCCCGCACCCGCGGCGCGAGCCGTGGACGACTGCTTTGCGGGCAGGCTGACGCTCGCCAGCTCCCAGTCGAAGCTGCCGTCTTCGTTGGCCTGCTTGGCGCGCGTGGTCGACGCGATGGCGAACTGGTCCTGCGCCTGGCGGCTGAAGCCGTACCTGGCGACGCAGGCTTCGGCGAACACGCCCATCGCCTTGCCGCGCTCGTAGGCGTCTTCCAGGCCGTCCATCGCCAGGTGGTCGAACAACTGCGCGGCGCCGTACTTGACGCCCTTGCGCGCGAACATCAGGTGCGGCGCGTTGGTCATGCTTTCCATGCCGCCGGCCACCATCACCTGCGCGCTGCCGGCAGCCAGCATGTCGTGCGCGAACATCATCGCGCGCATGCCGCTGCCGCACATCTTGCTCAGCGTGACTGCGCCGGTGCTGTCGGGCAGGCCGGCGCGGCGCATCGCCTGGCGCGCCGGAGCCTGGCCCTGGCCGGCCATCAGGCAGTTGCCGAGCAGCACCTCGTCGACGCTGTCGCCGGGCACGCCGGCACGCTCGACCGCGGCCCGGATGGCCACCGCGCCAAGCTCCCAGGCGGCGAGCGACGAGAAGTCACCGAGCAGGCCGCCGATGGGCGTGCGGGCGGCGGCAACGATGACGATGGAATCAGCCATGGCGGATCTCCTGCAGTTGATCAATGTGAAACGTTGGACAGGGCATGGGCCAGGCGTTGCGCGACAAAGCGCTTGCCCGGTTCGTACGGAAACACGTCGTACACGTGCCCGGCCTTGATGCGGTCCTTGTGGGCTTGCCAGAAGGCGGCGTCGAGCAGGTCGGCGTGGTGTTTCATGAACACCTCGCGCACGCCGGGGTTGCCCAGCAAGAAGGGGGCGAAGGTTTCGGGGAACACGTCCTTGGGGCCGACCGTGTACCAGACCTCGGCGCTCATCTCTTCCTCTTCGTTGCGCGGCGTGGGCACGCGGCGGAAGTTGCAGTCGGTGATGTACTCGATCTCGTCGTAGTCGTAGAACACCACCTTGCCGTGGCGAGTGACGCCAAAGTTCTTCCACAGCATGTCGCCCGGAAAGATGTTGGCCGCAACCAGGTCCTTGATCGCGTTGCCGTACTCGACCACCGCGCGTTCGATCGCGTCACGGTCGGCGGCCTCGGACGCGTCGTGCAGGTAGATGTTGAGCGGGATCATGCGCCGCTCGATGTACAGGTGGCGAATG
>JANOJJ010000027.1:0-7591 GCA_031408155.1 Rubrivivax sp. | reverse complement strand
TTCGATGCGGGGTGATCTGCCGAAGGCCCTGTGCGATGTCATCCATCGCATGCTGCAGAAAAAGCCGGGCGATCGTTTTCAGACCGGCGAGGATCTCAGCCGGAGCGGGCCGCACCGACGGCATCTCGAACATCAGGCTCGACACCGTCGTCGCCGCCCGCACCTCGAGGTCGGCCGCGCCCAGCTGGGTGGTCGGCGTCGGTGCCGTGAAGCCGCTGCGGTTGATGCGGGTGGCGGTGATCACCACCTGATCGACCGCGCCGCCGGCGTCGGCGGCCTGCGACCAGGCCGGGCCGGGACCAGCGAACAGCGCGGCGACGGGGGTCAGGACCAGCGCCACGCGGGCCTGGCGCACGCGGTCCTTGTGACGAGCTTGGGTTCGGGCGTGGAGGGTCGTCATGCGGTTGTCTCCTGGGTCGTTCCCGCGAGGGGTAGGGGTGGTGCGAAGGCCCGCTCGGGCCTCAAGACGTCGATGCAGAATGGGCCGCGTCGCGTGCATAGCCGCGTGAATAGCGGCGTTCGAGGCGCGACTGCAGCGCGCTCAGCACGGTGAAGACGCACAGGTACCAGGCCAGCGCCACCAGCAGCAGCGGCACGACCTTGAAATTGCGGTTGTAGATGGTCTGCACCGAGAACAGCAGGTCGGTGATCGCGATCACGCTGACCAGCGAGGTGCCCTTGAGCATGCCGATCACCTGGCTGCCGGCCGGCGGCAGCACGATCCGCATGGCCTGCGGAAAGACGATGCGCCAGAAGGTCTTGGCGGGCGTGAAGCCCAGTGCGCGGGCGGCGTCGCGCTGGCCGGCGTCGACCGACAGGATGCCGGCCCGCATGATCTCGGCCATGTAGGCCGCTTCGTTGAGCGCCAGCCCGAGCACCGCGGCGATGAAGGGCGTGATCAGCTCGTTGGTGTCCCAGCTGGCCAGCACGGGGCCGAAGGGAATGCCGATGCTGATCTGCGGCAGCAGGTACGCCAGGTTGTACCAGAACAGCAACTGGATCAGCAGTGGCGTGCCACGGAAGAACCAGGTGTAGAGCGACGCCAGCGCACGCCCGGTGCGAAAGGGGCCGAGCTTGAGCAGCGCCAGCGCAGTGCCCAGCGCGGTGCCCAGTGTCATGCCGATGGCGGTCAGCACGACGCTCACGCCCAGCCCTTGCAACACGGCCTTGGCGGTGATGAACTCGGCCACCAGCGGCCACTCGAAGCGGGGATTGGTGAGCAGGAAGACCACCAGCTGCAGCGCCAGCACCGCCAGCAGGGCATTGACGGCCAGCTGTCCGATGTGCCGCCGCGGGCGGGCCCGCGCGACGTCGTCGGCAGCGTCGTCGGCGGCGGTCAGGGCGGGATCTGAAGCGCTTGTGTCGCTGGCCATGTTCACTTCGCCGCGTTCAGTCGTGGCGCGGGCACGCTCACGGCCGTGACACCCCAGCGGGCCATCACCTGCTGATACTCACCACTTCGAAACAGCGCCTCCATCGCGGCCAGCATCACCGGAGCGAGGCCGGAACGCTTGGTCACGAACAGGCTCAGCAGGTCGATACCCAGTTCGTTGCTGTCGTCGCTGAAGACCCGGAAGCGGTCGCCGTTGATGTGCGCGGCATGCAAGGCGGCGGTCAGCGTCATGCCCGCCAGGTCGGAGCGTCCGGCCTGGGTGGCCACCAGCGTCATGTTGTTGTCGACCAGCGGCACGTGCACGGCCGGCGGCAGCCCGCGCCGCACGCAGCGCTCGGCCACGCGGGTGGTGACGCGTTCGGTCACGCTGCCGGCGACGAACGAGATCTTGCGGCCGCACAAATCGTCCAGCTGGCGGTATTGCAGGCCGCGGTCGGTGGGATACACGAACGACGGCCTGGTGGTCATCCACGACACGCCGTCAAAGCGCAGCTGGCGTTCGGGCGTGGCCACCGCCGGCCCCATCGACACGTCGTAGCGGCCGGCCTCCAGCCCGCCCAGCGTGGCCGACAGGCTGTTGACCACATGCTGTTCGATGGTCACGCCCAGCACGCGTTCGAGCGCCCGCGCCAGATCGGACTCGATGCCCTGGCTGATCTTGCGGTCGTCGCTGACGATGCGGTAGGGCGGATGCGAATCGCCGACGAAGCGCAACACGCCGCTGCGGCGCACCTCGGCCGGCAGCAGCGCATGCAGTGCAGACGACGCTGGTGTTGCCGCCGGTGCTGCGGCCGACTGGCTTGCGCCTATGGCGGGCAGGGCCGGTGTCGCGGCCAGGCCCAGGCCGAGCAGGCAGGCGATCGCGGCGAAGGTGTGCATGAGGTCCCTCAGATCACGCCGTCAGCGGTCAATTGCTTCAGCGCGTCGTCGGACAGGTCCAGCCAATCCTGCAGCACCGACCGGTTGTGCTGGCCGAGGTCGGGCGCCGGGCGGTCGAAGCCGACGAACGAGCCGGTCATGCGGATCGGCAGGCCGCCGACCACGATGTCGCCCACTGCGCCATAGGTCGGGTGCTCGATGACCTCGGTCTCGCCGCGAGCCAGCAGGCGCGGGTCGCGCGCAGCCTGGCCCGGGTCGCGCACGCGGCCCGAAGGCACGCCATGGAGCTCGAGCCGCTGGACCGCTTCGTCGGTGGCCAGCGTGCGGGTCCAGTCGCCGACCAGTCGGTGCAGTTCGCTGCCGTGCCTGACCCGCTGGTCGCGGCCGACGAAGCGCGGATCGTCGCGCAACTGCGGAGCCCCCATGGCGTCGAACAGCGACGCCGAGAAAGGGTCGGTCGGCGCGCAGATGGCGACATGGCCGTCGAGCGTCGGGAACACACCGAACGGCGCCAGCCGCGGCATCGCGTTGCCGGTGCGCGTCTCCTGCCCGGCGCGGCGCATGACCTCGAACGGCTCGGCGGCCACCATCGCCGTGATCGCGCCCAGCAGCGACACGTCCACATGCTGCCCGCGGCTGGTGATGCGCGCCTGCATCAGCGCGGCCAGCGTGCCGATCACCGCGTACAGCGGCGCGGCCAGGTCGCCGAAGGGCACGCCCACGCGCACGGGCGGATCGTCGGGCAGGCCCGAGCTCATCATCAGGCCCGACAGTGCCTGCACGATGGTGTCCATGGCCTTGTTCTGCGCCGAGATCATGTTGGCGCCGAAGCCGCTGATCGAGGTGTAGACCAGCCGTGGGTTGATGGCCGACAGTGCTGCGTAGCCGATGCCCAGCCGATCGGCGGTGCCCGCGCTGTAGTTCTCGACCACCGCATCGGCGCGCGCCACCAGCTGCCCGAATAGCGCGCGGCCGTCGGCGTGCTTGAGGTTCAGGGTGATCGATTCCTTGTTGCGCGCACGCTCCATGATGGCCAGCGACATGTCGTCGTCGTGCCGGCGCTCCATCGCCACGCCGTCGCGGCCGACGAAAGGCGCGTTGGCGCGTGCGCTGTCGGGCAGCCGCGGGTTCTCGATCTTGATCACCCGCGCGCCCAGGCCGGCCAGCAGCAAGGTGGCATAGGGCCCGGCCAGCGCGGTAGTCAGGTCGAGCACGGTGGTGCCTTCGAGCGGGCGCGGCAATTGTTCGTGGTTGGTTTTCAAGTCAGTGCTCCTGCTGCGCTCACGGCTGCACACGAACCCAGTCGTCCTGCCAATCGAATCGACAAGACAGGCCGGCGGCGGTGGAGATAGCCGCGATGTAGTCGACCACGCGCTGGCCGCCGGTTTCGCGCGTCAGCGGCTCGGGCCGCGCCTGCGCGTCGATCCAGCAGGGCACGAAGCCGGCTTCGAGCGTGCCGTCCTCGGCCACCGTGCAGCGCGCGATCGCGGTGTGGCGGCTTTCGGGGTGGAACGGATAAGTCGGCATCGCCGGGTCGGGCGCGAAGCCGTACAACTGTTCGCGCCGCCGGGCCCAGGCCAGCCGCTCGGGGCTGAGATTGCCGGCCATCGACAGCGCCCGCGTGACGCAGACGAAGTTGCCCAGGCCATGGTAGATCGGGCGGCCGCGGTAGAGCTCGATGCCGCGCATGATGTGCGCGTGGTGGCCGATCACGATGTCGGCGCCGGCGTCGACCGCGGCGTGGGACGCCGCCGTCTCGTACATCTCGATCCTCGCCGGCGTGTGGCCGACGCCCTTGTGCAACGCCACGACCACGGTGTCGACGCGCGCACGCAGCAGCGCGATGTCGTCGGCCATCGACTGCAGGCTCTCCGGTGCGGCGAAGGTGTAGATCGTCGGCGGGCCGCCCGGTGAGGCGTGGTCGAGCTCGTAATGGGTCAGCACCTTGACATAGGCGCAACCGGCCTTCTTCGAGGTGGCCCAGGACTCGCGCGGCCCGACGCAGTTGTAGCTCAGCACGCCGACGCGCCGGCCGCTTCGCTCGACGATTGCCGGTGTGCGTGCGGCGGCCAGGTTGTCACCCGCGCCAGTGGTCGCCAGGCCCAGGCCGCGCAAGGTCTCCACGGTGTCGGTGATGCCCAGCGGCCCGGCGTCGGCGATGTGGTTGCCGGCCAGCGTGGCGACGTGAAAACCCGCCCGCGCCAGTGCCTGCAGATGTGCGGGGTCGGCCGGCGGTGCGGGGATGTCGGTGCTGCTCTCGCTGCCGCGTCGTGTGTGCGGCACCTCGACATGGCCGATGACCACGTCGCCGCGTTGCAGCACGGCGCGGCTGGGGTCGAAGAAGGCATCGGGGTGGGGCTCGTCGAGGATCAGGTCACCGACCATCAGCAGCGTGATCGCGGCCGTCACAGGCGCTGCTCGATGAAGCGCGTCATGTCGGCCATGACGGCGTCGTTGTTCCAGCTGCGCGCGTCGACCATGTCGGACTCGATCAGCAGCGTCGGCACGCCGGCGGCCTCGAGCGCGGCGGTGATGAACAAGGTACCGCTGGCCGAAGGCCGGCTGCCCTTGGGCATCAGCACGACGGCGCCGTCGATGCGGTTGCGCTCGGCCTCGTGCACGATCCATGCCGGCGCGTACGGCGGGTTGTGCAGCACCTCGTTCATCGTCACCACGCGGCTGGCCAGCGCGCGCAGCGGGTCGTCCAGGCCGTAGCGGATGTACCAGTCGGGCCCGAAGGGCAGGTACATCGACCAGACGAAGGTGGCGCCGTGGCTTTGCTCGAAGGCGCTGTAGAAAGCGGTGTTGTGCCACAGGCCGGCGCCGACCCACATCAGGCGCTTGCGCTCGTTCGGGCTGGCCGCCACGCCGGCATTCACACGCGAGCGGACCTCGTCGCGGAAGGCGCGCGCGTGGCCCAGCGCCCAGTCGCTGCCGCGGTGCCATTGCGTGGCCATCACGTTGGACATCTGCTCGGAGATGCGCACCGGGCAGCGGGGCGCGCTGGCGATCAGCTGCCGCACCTCCTCGAAGCATTCCTCCTGCTGGTTGACCCGATGCAGGAAGGCGCGCAGCGCGTCGTCGTCGTAGCGCCGGCCGGCAATGCCTTCGAGCACACCGCACAAGGCGCGCAGTTCCTCCACCGCCAGGTCGAGGCGGTGCGGCTCGCACAGTTCGCGCCAGCGATGTCGCGACAGCTCCCACCAGCGTTCGGGCAGCACGCTGCTGCCGGGGGCCTCGAGCGCGAAGAAGGGCGCACCAAAGTGGTCGGCCCATTGCGCGAAGACCCGCTGCATGCAGTCGCAGGTCAGGCGCGCGCACAGCAGCGCGGGCCGGGGCAGGCCGCCCCACGGCGCGCGCTCCTTCAGGTCGATCAGGCTGCTGGCCAGGCCCAGGCTGCAATACCGGCACAGATCCGGGTGGTAGCCAAGCGCGTTCATGCCGTCCAGGTAGTCGCTCGCCAGCCGCTTGGCTGCGATCACCGCCGCCCACCACTGGTTGGTGACGACCGGCACCCCCATCACGTGGAACAGGTCGTGCGGTGTGTCGGCATTGATGATGGCGTAGGGACGCTGCTGCTCGAAGACCTCACGCTTGAGCTCGGCGAACCAGGCCTTCTGCTTGTCGCCGGCAGCCTGCGTGCAACGCAGTTGCTTGTCGGACGCGGCAGCGGTGTCGGGTCGGGTGGGGCGGGTCATGGTCAGGCGGTGCTCGATTGGCGGGCGGCGCTGCGCTGGCGCAAGCCCTCGATGAAGGCGGCCAGCTGCGTTGGCAGATCACCCGGCTCGCGGGCGTCCTGGCGGATCAGCAGCCAGGGCAGCCCGGCACGCTCGGCGCGGTCGCGGTCGGCGGGGAAGGTCCAGCCGTGGATGTCGTCGGGTGGCGGCAGATAGAACAGCACGCCGTCGACCGCAGCCGAGGCCAGCGCGCGTGTGAACCAGGCGCTGCCGTCGTCCGGGTGCCGGCGCACGCAGGGCACGTCACGCCAGTGGTATTCGAAGATCGCCTGCAGCGGCGCGCGGTCGGTGGCGATCAGCGGCTCGCCGGCGCGCGATCCCCAGTCGTCGTCCTCGATCACGATGCAGCCGCCCGCGGCTTCGACCTGCGCGTGCAGCTCGGCGTGGTCCACGGCGCAGCCCTTGAGCAGCAGGCGCGGTCCGCCGCATACGGTGTGCTGGTCCTGGTCGAGCCAGTCCTGCAACGTGCTCTGCGCGTCGAGCGGCGCCAGGAAGCGCGTGGCCGCGCTGGCAATCAGCGCCTCGCGACCCGAGATCGCGCGGGTCTGGCGCCGCTCCTGCAGCGTCTGCAGCAGCCTGCGCGTGTGGTTGGTCGAGGCAATCGCCTGCTCCAGGTCCGACTCGCCGACCGCCCTTGCGCCCAGCGCGGCGAGCGACTGCAGCAGCTCGTGCGTGCGCGCCAGGCCATAGCGCTGGCTGCTCGCACGCTGGGTGTGCAGGATGTCGTACAGGACCAGCTCGGGGCCTGCGCTAACGATGCCGGTGCGGCGTGCCTCGCGCAGGGACAGATACAGCTTGTGCTGCGACTCGGTCGAGCGCGCGATGACCAGCAGGTCGAGCACCTCGTAGTCGCCGCTGCAATAGCCCTGGAAGGTCAGCCGCATGTCGGGGTCGGAGAACGACTCGACATAGGGGTCGGCCAGCGGGGTGGCGCCGGCCAGCGGCGCGATGCGCACCGGATGGCAGCCTGCAGCGACGATCAGTTCGAGCGGCACCGTGTTGCCGACATAACCGACCACCTTATGGCCCTGCCGGCGGGCCTGGCGCGCTGCATCGAGCCGTTGCGCATAGGCCGCCTGCAGCCTGGCGAATGCGTCGCCGCCCGTCGTCGCCGAAGGGTTGTCGGTCACGGGTGCACCCTTCGGCCGGTCGGCCGGTCGGCCGGTCCGGCCAAGCGGGAATGAGCCCCTGCGGGCGGCCGGGCGGAACTCATGCCTTGTCCACCCGGGCCAGAAAGGCCTTCAGTCGGTCGCTCGTCGGCGCGCCGAGCAGTTGCGCCGTCGGCCCTTGCTCGACGACGCGGCCGGCCTCCATGAACACCACGCGGTCGGCCACCTCGCGGGCGAATCCGATCTCGTGGGTGACGACGAGCATCGTCATACCCTGGCTCGCAAGGTCCTTCACGACGGCCAGCACTTCGCCCACCAGTTCGGGGTCGAGCGCGCTGGTCGGCTCGTCGAACAGCATCGCGCGCGGCTGCATCGCCAGCGCCCGCGCGATCGCCACCCGCTGCTGCTGACCTCCGGAGAGCTGGCGCGGATAGGCGTCGCGCTTGGCCAGCAGTCCGACCCGGTCGAGCAGG
>JANOJJ010000008.1:0-2992 GCA_031408155.1 Rubrivivax sp. | reverse complement strand
TGCATAGCGGTCGGTCAGCGTGGCGCGTGGCAGCAGCAGAGCCAGGGACTCAGCAGCGTCGACGTTGTCGTCGGCGACGAGCTCAAGTCCAGCGAGTTCCGCGCCCAGCCCACGCACGCGCTGAGCAACACCGCGTTCGTGGTCGGTAACCCCAGCCTCGAAGGCTGGTTCAACAGCCCCTTTGCCGACCTGCCCGGGGCGCGGCGCGAGGCCGAGCGCGTGCATCAACTGCTGGCGCAGGCGGGCTTCGATACCCTGAGCGCAATCGACAAGTCGGCCTCGACCATCGTCGATGGCCTGCACGCCAAGGCCTGGCGCGTGCTGCATCTGGCCGGCCACGGCGAGCACGAGTACCCGATCGACATCCTGAGCGCAGCCGACGCCCAGACCGTCGAGCTGGCGGACGGTCGCATCTGCAAGCCCTTGGCGCAGCGCAAGACGGCCTCGGGCATGGTCATCGGCGAGCGCACCTTCCTGACCCCCGGTGACGTGCAGCAGATGCGCCATGTACCCGAACTGGTGTTCATCAACTGTTGCCACCTCGGCAAGACGGGCGGCGGCAACGCGGCCTATAACAAGCTGGCCGCCAACCTCGGCGTTGAGTTCATCCGCATGGGTGTGCGTGCGGTCGTCTGCGCCGGCTGGGCCGTGCACGACGATGCAGCACTGTCGTTTGCCGATGCGTTCTACAGTCGACTTTTGGCTGGGGAGACCTTCGGCCAGGCGGTGCGGGCGGCGCGGCTGGCAGCGTGGCAGGCGTTCCGCCAGGCCAACACCTGGGGCGCGTACCAGTGTTACGGCGACCCGGGCTATCGACTGGTGCGCGAGTCGCGCCAACGGCCGCCCGAGCGCCAGCCGGCCTTCTACAGTGCGAGCCAACTCGTCAACGAGCTCGACAACCTGGTCGAGAGCACCCGCATGCGGTCCAAGTCCCATCAGCAGGGGGACGACGGGCAGCAGGCCGAGGCTGGCCAGCAGATCGAGGCCCTGCTTGCGCGCGTGCCATCGTCCCAAGCCTGGACCCGGCAGGCCGACGTTTGTGCCGCGGTCGGCTTCGCCTATGGTGAGGCGCTGCTGTTCGAGCAGGCTGTCGACTGGCTCGACCGGGCGTTGAAGGCCACCTCGGGCGACTGCCCGGTGCGGGCAGCCGAACAAGGCGCGAACTTCCGCATCCGTCTGGCTGCGGCCGACTGGAAGGCGATGCAACGCGGCGGCGCAGCGCGCAGCGAGCCACAGGCCTTCGAACAGCGCCGCGGCGCGATCGCTGCACGGATCGTGCACTCGCTGGATGAACTCGACCTGATCAACACGCGGGCGCGGACACCGGAGCGCTTGTCCTTGCTGGGCGGCGCCTGCAAACGGCTGGCCTGGGTGCAGGAAGGGCAGGCGCGCTGCGCGTCGTTGCTGAAGATGGCGGGCTACTACCGCCAGGCCTGGGACTGGGACGGCGGCCAGGGTGCCGACACCTATGCCTTCAGCAATTGGGCGCTGGCCTGCCTGCTGCTGGGCGCGCTGGACCCTGCCGGGACTCAGCGCGCTCGCTGGCTCGAGCCTCTGATCAGCCTGACCGAACGCCAGCACGAGCATGCTCTGGTGACTGAAAAGGCAGTCCCCAACCTCTGGAACTCAGCCGGCGTGGCCGATCTGGCGATCGTCAGGATGCTGTTGCTCGCGTCGAGCCGGGCACCCGTGCGCGCTGCGCCGGCCGCAGCCGACGGCGACCTGAAACCGTTGGCGGCGGCCGCGCTGGCGACCTACGGCGACGCGTTCGCGCGCGGTGCCAGCCCGCGCGAAGTGGCCTCGATCCAGGAACACCTCGACTTCCTGCTCGAGCTGACACGCACGCCGGACGGCGCTGCCCGCAAACCATGGCCCGCCGCGCTGCGAGCAGCCCTGCAGACGATACGTCGGGCGATCTGAGCGGCCGGCGCTGGCGCGCGCCAGCGCCAGCCGCCACAGCGCTGGCCAAGGGTTGCCGTCGCTGGTCGTGCGGGCGAGCGCGTCAGCGCTGCGTGATCTGCCCGGACAGGGCTGCCTGAGCGGTCACGGCGTCGGCCGACGGCCGCGTCAGCGGCAGCCCGGCCTTCTCCCATTCCGGCAGGCCGCCGCGGAACCAGTAGACCTTGCCAAAGCCAGCGGCCAGTGCGGCCTTGCTGGCCTTGTAGCTCTTCCAGCACTCGGCGCCATTGCAGTGGAAGATCGTCGGCCTGGCGCTGTCCAGCGACTGCAGCCCCGGGAAGGCATCGAGTGCGGAGTCGTAGGCCACGTCCTTCAAGCTCTTTTCCTGGTAAGGCACGAACATCGCGCCCGGCAGGTGCTTGGCCTTGAATTCCTTGTCGGTGCGGGTGTCGGCGATCACGGCGCCATCGGCCACCAGCGTCTTCACGTCAGCCGCCGTCACCAGCTGGGCGCCCGGCAAGGCGTTGGGGGTGAAGGTGCCCAGTTGCGCCACGCGCTGATATTGGGCCAGGTCGGAACGTCCGGTCAGGTTCTTCATCCCGTTGTTGCTGGCCGAGCTGCCGAACCACTTGGCCAGACGGCTGCGCTGCTCGGCCGGCAGGTCGGACTTGACGGCGACGCTGAGCCCGCCAGGCACCGGGCCCGACTGCGCCAGCACGCGAGCCTTGCCGGCGTTGTCGCGCACCCAGGCGTCCCATTCGCGGCGCTGGACCACGGTGGCCTCCGACAGACCGAGCGATACCGCCATCAGGCCGGCTTGCGGATAGCGCGCGTACTGAACCCGGCTCAGGTCCTTGAAGGACAGGCCGTGCGCCGTGAGCATGCCGCGCGCCATGTAGGTGTAGATCGAGTCCTGCTGCGGCAGGTACAGGCGGCCGGACTTCATGTCGGACGCCTTGCGCAGACTCGAGCGCCCGACCAGCACGTATTCCTCTTCAGGGTCGGTCGACCCGAGCAGCTCGTACCCATGCGACAGCGCCGAGGCCACGACCTGCGCTGGCGCGATGAAGACATCGTAGGCCCCGCTGCGAGT
>JANOJJ010000001.1:0-1618 GCA_031408155.1 Rubrivivax sp. | reverse complement strand
GGCTTGCGTTTCAATGATGGGCAGCGCCGTCAGTGAGCCGGTCTTGCCCTTGATGGCGCCTTTGGTGAAGTCTTCGACATACTTCTCGTTGACACGGGCGGCACGTTCCAGCAGACGGCTGTGCAGATAGAACACATCGCCCGGGTAGGCTTCGCGACCCGGAGGGCGGCGCAGCAGCAAGGACAACTGACCAAGGCCTTCGCGCGCATGATCCTCGAAGGCCGCTTCGAGGACGCGCTGAGCGTGGCGCGCCAGCAGGTCGAGAACGGCGCCCAGGTGATCGACATCAACATGGACGAGGCGATGCTCGACAGCGCGGCGGCGATGGAGCGCTTTCTCAAGCTCATCGCCGGCGAGCCCGAGATCGCGCGCGTGCCGCTGATGATCGACAGCTCCAAGTGGAGCGTGATCGAGGCCGGCCTGAAGTGCATCCAGGGCAAGGGCATCGTCAACAGCATCTCGCTCAAGGAAGGCGAGGCCGAGTTCCGCCGCCAGGCCACGCTGGTGCGGCGTTATGGTGCCGCCGCCGTGGTGATGGCCTTCGACGAGAAGGGCCAGGCCGACACCTACCAGCGCAAGATCGACATCTGCCAGCGCGCGTATCGGTTGCTGGTCGACGAGCTCGACTTCGCGCGCGAGGACATCATCTTCGACCCCAACATCTTCGCCGTCGCCACCGGCATCGAGGAGCACGACAACTACGCCGTCGACTTCATCGAGGCCACACGCTGGATCAAGCGCTACCTGCCGGGCGCCAAGGTGTCGGGCGGGGTCAGCAACGTCTCGTTCAGCTTTCGCGGCAACGACCCGGTGCGCGAGGCGATCCACACCGTGTTCCTGTACCACGCGATCCAGGCCGGGCTGGACATGGGCATCGTCAACGCCGGCATGGTGGGCGTGTACGACGAGCTCGAGCCGGTGCTGCGCGAGCGCGTCGAGGACGTGGTGTTGAACCGCAGAAGGGACGCCGGCGAGCGCCTGGTCGAGATTGCCGAGACCGCCAAGGGCGCGGCCAGGGACGAGACCACCCGCCTGGCCTGGCGCGCCGGCAACGTCAACCAGCGCCTGAGCCACGCGCTGGTGCACGGCATCACCGAGTTCATCACGCAGGACACCGAAGCGGCCTGGGTCGCCATCCGCGCCGGCGGCGGACGCCCGCTGCACGTGATCGAAGGCCCGCTGATGGCCGGCATGAACATCGTCGGCGACCTGTTCGGGCAGGGCAAGATGTTCCTGCCGCAGGTGGTCAAGAGCGCGCGCGTGATGAAGCAGGCGGTGGCCCACCTGCTGCCTTACATCGAAGCCGAGAAGAAGGCACTGGTCGATGCCGGCGGGCAAGCCAGGGCGAAGGGCAAGATCGTCATCGCCACCGTCAAGGGCGACGTGCACGACATCGGCAAGAACATCGTCACCGTCGTGCTCGAGTGCAACAACTTCGAAGTCGTGAACATGGGCGTGATGGTGCCCTGCCAGGACATCCTGGCCAAGGCACGCGTCGAAGGCGCTGACATCATCGGGCTCAGTGGCTTGATCACGCCCAGCCTCGAAGAGATGCAGCATGTCGCCGCCGAGATGCAGCGCGACGACTACTTCCGGCTGCGGAAGATCCCACTCCTGA
>JANOJJ010000466.1:0-3268 GCA_031408155.1 Rubrivivax sp. | reverse complement strand
AGCTCGGCCAGCGAGCGCTGGCGGTAGTCGGTGCCGGCATCGACGTTGATCACCTGGAGATGGGACTTCAGCAACTCGATCGCCGGCAGGATGCGGTCGCGGTGCAGACCGTTGGGGTAGAGGTCGTCGGGCTGGAAATTCGACGTGGTGACGAGGCTCACTCGGTTGTCGAACAGCGACTGCAGCAGCCGGTGCAGGATCATCGCGTCGGTCACGTCGGCGACATGAAACTCGTCGAAGCAGATCAGCCGGTAGCGCCGCGAGATGCGCCGGCCCAGTTCGTCCAGCGGGTTGACGGTGCCCTTGAGGTCCTGCAGCTCGCGGTGCACCTCGCGCATGAACTCGTGGAAGTGCAACCTGGTCTTGCGCGTCAGCGGAACGGCCTGGAAGAAGCAGTCCATCAGGAAGCTCTTGCCGCGCCCCACCCCGCCCCACATGTAAACGCCATGCGGAATCGACGGACGCCGGATCAGCTTGGTCAGCGGGTTGCTGCGCCGGGCCTTGTAGTCGGCCCACTCGCGCTCGCAGCGTTCGAGCTCGCCGATGGCGCGCAACTGGGCGTCATCGCCCCGGTAGCCACGCTCGGTAAGGGTCTGTTCGTAGAGCGGGCGGACCGGCATGAGGCGTGATCATAGAAGGCGAGCCGGCCCGACCTGGCCCCCGGCCGACGAACGAACTCGGGCGCTCAGAAGTTCAAGGCGCGCTTGTCGACCGCGAGCGCGGCTTCCTTGGTCGCTTCCGACAGCGACGGGTGCGCGTGGCAAATGCGCGCGATGTCCTCGGCGCTGGCCTTGAACTCCATCGCCAGCACCGCCTCGGCGATCAGCTCGCTGGCCATCGGCCCGACGATGTGCACGCCCAGGATCTCGTCGGTCCCGGCGTCGGCCAGGACCTTGACCATGCCGGTGGTGTCGCCCAGCGCGCGCGCACGGCCATTGGCCAGGAAGGGGAAGGTACCGGCCTTGTAGGCCCGGCCCTCGGCCTTGAGCGTCTGTTCGGTCTGGCCGACCCAGGCGATCTCGGGGCTGGTGTAGATCACCCACGGAATGGTGTTGAAGTTGACGTGCCCGTGCTGGCCGGCGATGCGCTCGGCCACCGCCACGCCTTCTTCCTCGGCCTTGTGCGCCAGCATCGGTCCGCGCACCACGTCACCCACCGCCCACACGCCGGCCAGGTTGGTGCGGCACTCGGCGTCGACCACGATCGCGCCGCGCTCGTCGAGCTGCAGGCCTACGCCTTGCGCATTCAGGCCGATCGTGTTGGCCACGCGGCCGATGGAGACGATCAGCTTGTCGACCTGCAGCGTCTGCGCCGCACCCTTGGCGTCGGTCCAGGCCACGCTGACGCCCTTCTTGCCGACGCTGACTTCGCCGACGGTGACACCGAACTCGATCTTCAGGCCCTGCTTGGTGAAGGCCTTGAGCGCCTCCTTGGCGATCTGCTCGTCGGCCACGGCCAGGAAGGTCGGCATCGCTTCGAGCACAGTGACTTCCGAGCCCAGGCGGCGCCAGACCGAACCCATCTCGAGGCCGATCACACCGGAGCCGATCAGGCCCAGCTTCTTCGGCACGGCGCCGATGCGCAGCGCGCCTTCGTTGCCGAGCACGAACTCGTCGTCGAACGGCGCGCCGGGCAGCGGCCGGGCACTCGAGCCGGTGGCCACGATGACCTGCTTGCCGACCAGCGCCTCTTCGTTGACGGCGATCTCCCAGCCGCCGTCAGCGGCCTTCACGAACGACCCGCGGCCGTGGAAGAAGCTGACCTTGTTCTTCTTCAGCAGGTACAGGATGCCGTCGTTGTTCTGCTTGACCACGGTGTCCTTGCGGCCGAGCATCTTCTTAACGTCGATGCTCAGGTCCTTCAGGCCGATGCCGTGGTCGGCAAACGAGTGGGCGGCGTGCTCGTAGTGCTCGCTCGACTGCAGCAGCGCCTTGCTTGGGATGCAGCCCACGTTGGTGCAGGTGCCACCGGGTGCGGGTCCGCCCTTGTCGTTCTTCCACTCGTCGATGCAGGCGACGCTGAAGCCGAGTTGCGCGGCGCGGATGGCGGCGATGTAGCCGCCGGGGCCAGCGCCGATGACGATGACGTCGAATGCTCTGCTCATGGTCGCGGCCTCAGATGTCGAACAGGAGTCGGGCCGGGTCTTCCAGCGCTTCCTTCATCGTGACCAGGCCGAGCACCGCTTCGCGGCCATCGATGATGCGGTGGTCGTAGCTCATCGCCAGGTAGTTGATCGGCCGCACCACCACCTGCCCGTTCTCGACCACTGCGCGGTCCTTGGTCGCATGCACGCCCAGGATGGCCGACTGCGGCGGGTTGATGATGGGCGTGGACAGCATCGAGCCGAAGGTGCCGCCGTTGCTGATCGAGAAGGTGCCGCCGATCAGCTCTTCGATGCCGAGCTTGCCGTCCTTGGCCTTCTGGCCGAACTCGGCGATCTTCTTCTCGATGTCGGCAAAGCTCATCTGGTCGACATTGCGCAGCACCGGCACCACCAGGCCGCGCGGCGAACCGACCGCGATGCCGACGTCGAAGAAGCCGTGGTAGACGATGTCGTTGCCGTCGACGCTGGCATTGATGATCGGGTACTTCTTCAGCGCCGCCACCGCAGCCTTGACGAAGAAGCTCATGAAACCGAGCTTGACGCCATGTTCCTTCTCGAACTTGTCCTGGAACTTCTTGCGCATCTCCATCACCGGGGCCATGTTGACCTCGTTGAAGGTGGTCAGGATGGCGTTGGTCGACTGCGACTGCACCAGGCGCTCGGCGATGCGGGCGCGCAGGCGGCTCATCGGCACGCGCTGCTCGGGGCGGTCGCCCAGGTTCATGGCGGCAGGCGCGGCCACTGCCGGCAGCAGCCTGGCCGCAACCGGGGCGGCAGCAGGGGCCGCTGGCGCGCGAGCAGCCTTGGGTGCAGACATCGCGCCCAGCACATCGCCCTTGGTCACGCGGCCGTCACGGCCGCTGCCGGCCACCGAGCCGGCAGCCAGGTTGTTGTCGGCCATCAGCTTGGCGGCGGCGGGCATCGCCAGACCGGCCTTGCCGGCCGCCGCAGCCGGCGCCGCGGCAGGCACTGCAAGCGCGGCAGCGGCCGATGGCGCCGGCGCTGCAAGAGCCTTGCCCTCGGTGTCGATGCGCGCGATCAGCTGGTCGCTGAGCACGGTGCCGCCATCGGCCACCACCAGTTCGGCCAGCACGCCGTCAGACGGCGCGGGTACCTCGAGTACGACCTTGTCGGTCTCGATCTCGATCAGGATCTCGTCCATCG
>JANOJJ010000806.1:0-7134 GCA_031408155.1 Rubrivivax sp. | reverse complement strand
ATCGAACTGCCTCGGCCTTTCGCCGACAGTCGCGCCGGCTGGTCCGCGCTGGCGCAGAGTTGGTCACTGCAGCTGGACCAGGCGGCCGACCCCTGCGACAGCGCGCGCCGCCAGTCCGTCGCCTGCCACGACGGCCAGGGCACGCTGGCTTTGCTGCACCATTTGCAGCGACCGGCGCTGCTGCACCTGGACCATGGCGGCCGGGTGCTGCTGCAGGGGCTGGGCGCCGAGCACGCCCTGCTGCTCGGCGCCGGCGGCGAACATCGGGTGTCGCTGCAGGCGCTGCAAGCCGCCTGGACGGGCGGCTTCAGCACCTTCTGGCGCCCCCCGCCGGGGTGGTCTGCTGCGGCTGATCACGCGAGTGCCGATGCCGCCAGCTGGGTACTGGACCGGCTGACCGCGTTGCAGGGCGAGGCCAGGCCCGGCGGTGGCCGGCAGACGCGCGACGACGTGCTGCGCCAGCGGGTATTCGCGTTCCAGGTCGCCCAGGGGCTGGCGCTGGACGGGCTGGCCGGCCCGATCACGCTGATGCAGATCAACCGCGCCAGCGGCATCGACGAACCGCGCTTGCGCCCGCTGCCCTGATGTCCTACATCCTCGACGCCCTGCGCCGCGCCGATGCCGAACGGCAGCGCGGACTGGCCCCGGTCCTGCAGCAGGTGACCGGCGCCGCCGCCTGGCTGCCAGCGCCGGCGCAGCGTCCGACGCTGCGCCGGCTGCTGCCCTGGCTGGCGCTGGCGCTGGTGGTGCTGCTGGCGCTGCTGACGCTGGCCAGCCTGCTCGGCTGGTGGTTCGCGGCGCCCGAGCCGGTGCCTGCGCGCGCCGCGCGGGCCACGGCTCAACCGGTTGCGGCGCCGCGTTTGCCGACAGCCGCGTCGGCTGCACGCGCTGCACCGGCCCGGCCGGCGGTTTCGGCCGCAGCGCCGCAACGAACGCGACCGGCATTGCCGGCCCGGGGCGCAACCAGCGCGGCATCGGCGGCGCTGGTGTCGGTCACCGCCAGCGCCGTCGGGCCGCGGCCGATCGCAGTCAGTGCCCTGCCCGAACCGCTGCGCAGCGCCGTCGCGCGCCTGGCCATCGGCGGCGCCGTGCATTCACAAGACCGCAACCAGAGCTTCGTACTGGTGGGCGGGCAACTCGTACGCGAAGGTGAAACCTTGGCCCCGGGCATCACGCTCGAGCGCATCGCTGCGCGCTCGCTGTCGCTGCGTGTGGGTGAGTGGCTGGTCGAGTTGCCGCTGTAGTGGCGGCTGTGGTGGCGGCTGTGGTGGCGGCTGTAGTGGCGGCCGAGAACCGCATCGCCTCGCCCATGAAGCCGGCGACGCACGCAAGGGCCGGGCAGACGCGTGTTCATTGGCGTTTTCCTGGTTTGATGGAATTTTCGACCGCTGCCCGAGCACGACAAATGCCGCTGACACAGGCCAGCGGAGAAGCCCGGCCGTGGCGGCAAGACAGCAGGAGCGCCTGGCGCGCTGCAAATGGCGCAAGAATCAGCCATGCAACGTCAGTTCAAGAGCCCTCTGGTCGGCTTCATGCCCGGCCTGCGTGCCTGGCTGGTGGCGGCTGCGGCGCTGTGCCTTCAGTCCTCTATCGCCGTCATCGCCGCTACCCACATCGTCGGTCCGCTGCCACCGTCGATGTCGCTGCAGCAAGCCCTGGCCATCGCGCAGGACGGTGACACGCTGGCCCTGGTGCCGGGTGAATACAAGGGCCACAGCGGCGTGGTCACGCAAAAGCGGTTGACGATCCGCAGCGTGGCCGAGCGCGCGGTGTTGATCGCGCCGCCGCGGGTGGCCGAGCGCAAGGCGATCCTGGTGGTGCGTGACGGCGACATCACGATCGAAAACCTCGAGTTCCGCGGCGCCCGCGCCGACGACGCCAACGGCGCCGGCATCCGCTTCGAGGCCGGCAAGCTCACGGTGCGCAACTGCCTGTTCATCGACAACGAGAACGGCATCCTGACGGGCAACGGGCCCGAGGCCGAGCTGGTGGTGGAAGACAGCGAGTTCGGTCTGGCCCCGCGCATCGAAGGCGGCCTGCACCACCTGCTGTACGTCGGCCGGATCGGCAAGTTCAGCATCCGCGGCAGCCGCTTCTACAGCGGCTACGAAGGGCACCTGATCAAGAGCCGCGCGCGCGAGAACCGCATCACCTACAACCTGATCCATGACGGCGCCGAAGGCCGGGCCTCGTACGCGATCGACCTGCCCAACGGCGGCCTGGCCTGGATCATCGGCAACGTCATCGGCCAGGCGCCGAACGGCCAGAACCCGGTGATGGTGGCCTATGGCAGCGAACAGTCGGCGTGGCCGAAGAACGGCCTGTACCTGTCGCACAACAGCTTTGTCGGCAACCCGTGGCCGCCGAGCTGGGTCGTGCGCGTGTTCGGCGATCGGCTGCCGGCCGACACCGAGGTCAAGGCGATCAACAACATCAGGCTTGGCCTGGGCCTGTTCAGCCCCGGTACCACGGGTGAGTTCAGGGGCAACGAATGGGCCTTGCGCCGGCGTGCGCTGCAAAGCATCTACACGCTGGACTTCGGTCTGACCAATGCCTCGGGTTGGCGCGACGGCGCCACTCCGGCGGGCAGTGGCGGCGGAGAGTCGCTGGAACCGACGGCCGAGTTCAAGCTGCCGCGCGGCACGCGACCACTCGCCAGGCCGGCCAGGTGGTCACCCGGGGCCTATCAAACCCCTTGATGGCGCTGCGGCACAGCGCCGGCCACGTTGCCGATGTGCGAGCCTGCGACCTGCGCTGCCCTGCAGCCGCGTTCGACCTCAACGGGCTGTCTGGGGAGCGATGCCGGCGTTCCCGAGGCTGCCAACGAACCCGTCGCCTGATCGGTCGCGATGTCGCCCGGACCGTGCACGCGGGCATGCGGCGATCGCCGAAATGTTCTGCCAAGCGCTGGTCCTTCGGCGACGATCGAACGGTGTGGTCCGCTGCGACCGTCGTGCGACTTTTCGATTCGTCTTCGCGGCGGCCGTCCAGACACTGGCTACGCCAGGCGAGGGTCGAACTCGAACGGGTCGCGTTCCTTCACCAGCGTGACCTGCGACAGCCTCGGGTGCACGGCATTGATGAGCAGGTTGTATTCGGCAGGCTCGACGCAGGACGGGACCCACAGCGCAAGGTCAACGCCCGTGTCCAGCCATCGGTTGCCAAACGCTTGAGTCACGGCCTCACTGTCGTGCCAGCGACTCGGCAGGCCAACGGCCTCTGCGGTGGGAACCACCAGCCCATCGGGAAGCTCGAGTTTGAACAGCGCTTGCCCGACCGGTGCGATCCCGTTCGCATGAACGCGCTTCTCGAGTTGCGCAAGCGCACGGGTCGCTGCGCAATGGATCACCCGGCGCGATACAGCGCCCGTGCGCAGGCTGTGCCAGCGGCCGGGCGCAAAGGCCGAGCCGTAGGCTTGATCGGCAACCGTGTTCGCGATCGCCAGGCCGATGCGGAAGACGGCGATGCTCAAGCGGCTGCGCCGTAGCGCAGCGCGACGAGTATCGACTGGACCTTGCTCATTCCCCATGGCGTGCGCGCGCGTCTGAGCGGGGTCTCGCCATCCAGTGATGGATGCGACCTGGTCAGCCACGTCGATGCCTGCGTCGGCGAGCCGAAGACCTCGGTGGCCTGGGTCAACAGGTCTGTGATCTGCAGGGCCTTTACTGCGGCATCCTGCGGCAAAGCCGAGCCACTGGCCTTGCGGCGGCTGACCGTCGTTCAGTCGATGCCCGCGAAATTCAGCAAGTCGCGCGATTCGATCCCGCTGAAAACCGCGATGTCGCCCAGGAAGTCGGGGTCCAGGCCGTCGATGACCAGTTGTTCCGCAACTTCAGGCGCCATGCGATACCCGAACGCTTCGCCGCCGGGGATTTGGTGTTGGGTGGCAACGGCGGCAAGCAACTCGCCGCCGGTCAAGAGCAGCCCACCTGTGCCCTGACGGGCCTGGCCGCCCCACGGTCACGGAAAGAGGGCGTTTGAACTTACTGTCCTCCGTTCCCCACTTGCTCGCGGTTGGCGATCGCGCGGCCAGCGATCCACCCCGTGCATCGGGTGCGGGGTCGGCCACGGTAGCCCATGCCGGCACGAACGGCACCGCATTGACCCAGGCGGCCGCAGTGCCGCTCGGCGACCTGGATCTGGTTCGGGACGACATCCCACCGGTGCTGATGGCCGCCATGAAGGCGCTTGCGCAGCGCCCGCCGACCGATCTTGCGCCGCTGTCGCAATCGACGTGCAAGCGCTGGACGCAGTGCTCGGTGCCGATCTCGATACGCCACCCGCCGCGGGCAACCCGGGGCTCGTCCAACGAGCTACTTCGGCGCTGGGCCAGGCCGCGGTCAGCGCGGTGACGTTCTCTTTTGTCGGTCGGGTGCGCGGCCAGGGCAGGTACCGATTCGCCACCGACTGCGTACGAGTGGGCGTCGGCATGCTGCCCGTTGCTGCGGTTGAGGAACCGCTTTCGAGCGCTGCACTCGCGTTCCAGGAGCGGCGCGAGCAAGGCCGTGCCCAGGTGGGTGCTGGGCTCAAGCGCCTTGCCCGGGACCAGCGGCGTCGACGGTGCGACCGACTTGCGGAGGGTCGTCGACGAGTTCATCTGCAGTGTCGCGGAAACGTTGTCGACGGTAATCGGTGGCAGCAATCTGATCGACCGGCCCGGCAGCAGCCGACTCGGCCGGCTCTCGACGCTAAGGCGGAGCGGCACCGACGAGCGCCTGACCGATCGCCCGGACAACCGCATCACGCGGAACGGTCTTCCAATACCGATAGATGAAGTCGTCGAGCGATTCCTCGCGAGCATGGCTGGCGATCGCGTTGTAAGCCGTGGTCAGCGCGCTGGTCGGAATCGATGTCAGCACCCTGGCTCCGACATGGGTCCAGGTCATCCTTCGGACGGCCTCCCTGGTCAATGGGGCGATGGAGAATCGAACAAAGGCCTGATTCCAGGCATTCAGTTCGGCTTGCGACGAGACGACGAACTCGGTCATCAGCCGCGGAAAGATCCGAACCATATGCGGACGCAGCCAGCCTCCTATCGCGGACGAGACGAAGGCCGACGCACCGGCGACCGCGGCCGAATTGACCAGAGCGCGCCAATTGACCTCGGGATCCAAGTCGATGAAGCGTTCATGTGCCTGGACAGACACCTGCCTAACGAGCGAAGTGCCACCGCCGATCGCCGCGCCTCTGGCCGCGCTGGCCAACAGCGCGCCGGGCACGGCCGCCCCAGCGCTGAGGTAGGTCAACGAAACGCCCAGGAGCGCCGCGCTGGTGGATCCCAACGTGTCACGCATCGTGTCCGCGCCGGTGTAGGTGCCTCGGATGTAGTCCCGCCACAGGCCTTTGGCGAGGTCGTACCGGAGGATGGCACGCTTGATCCTCGCCTCGGCTGCCGGATAGTCATCTTGCAGCAAGTGGACTCCGGCGCGGTTCAAATCGTCGAGGCCGTCGACGAAGATCCTGTCCGGCGGCATCCCGTGAGCGACGCCCACAGCATCGGATATCGCCCTGACGAAGCTGTTCTGACGATCGATGAACCGCTGCCGAGACCCGCGCGCTGCGATGAGCAGGTTTTGCACGACGGCGATCAAGTGACGAAACTGGCCCGCCAGATCGGTGCTCTCGGTTCGATACCTGCGACCCTCGATCACGAACTCGTATTCGGCGGGCGGCGGCGCCTCGGGGGTGGCCCCGGGTGACCGCAAACTCCTGTCCAGGGCTTCGAGCACCTGCTTGCCCGACACGCCGACATCGCGCCCGAGATTGAAGCGAGGATCGGCCTGAAGCGCTCTCACCGCGGCAGCCGTCTCGTCTCGGTAGTTGCCGGTCGCGCCCGATCGAATGGGGCAACCGGTCATGATCAGCGCCTGCTGGAGCAGGATCACGGCGTCGCGGTTTCCTTCTCCTTGACGCATCGTGGGAGCGTTCTCCGAGGCCCGGTGCAGCCGATCGAAAGCAAGGCTGCCTTTTCGTCGCCAATGCTCGGCCAGCAGCGTCACAGCGTTCTCCCCCCCGAGCTCCCTCGCCGGGCCGCCCGTGATGTCTCAACATGGATGGCACTACCGTATTTCAGTATGGCATCGAGTGCACCCCCTCGCCGGGGGGTGTCGCAGGGCCGGTTCAAAGGCAAATACCCAGCGGCTGACAGAGCGACAGCCTTGAGCCCGTTCAGCGGCTACCGGCAGTCATGCCGCGTCCACGCAAGCACTCCCATCTGCCGAGTTCTCGCCGTTGAAGGACAGCTTTGTGGCACGGAATCGAGCGACGTGTAAGTCCGCTTGGGGTCGGTTAGCTGGTCTTCCTTGATCTGATCTCCCTTCCCTGAAGCCGTCGGTCGACTGGGTGGCAGCAGCACTGACTACTGCCTCGCAACACTCGAAGGCTGCCTGCGACGCAAGCGTCACTGCTTGCGCGTCGCGGTTTGGTGTCCGCGCACCACTCGCCGGCACCAGCCGATCAGCCGACCATGGCGACCGTCGGCACGAGCCTGAATGCCATGCAGGGCCGCGTGTGCGGATCGGCACCGAGTTCAGCAAGGGTTCGGCAGCGTGGCACCAGGAAGCTGCAAAATGGATCCAGCAGATCGCGTGGAACGGCTGCCAGATCGGCGTCATGCGCGCTTTCAGGGAACCATGGCCACCAGATCGCTGGCGTTGAGGCTCCGCGTTGACCCGCCAAAGAAACTCATGCATAGTGGAATCTGTAACTAAATTACAGACGCCATCGCAGTATGGGGTCGACACCACGGCATGTCATTCGACCTCGTCTACTTTGCGCGCGGCCGGGCTGAACGGCCCGAAGGTCCGCGTGGTGCTGGAAAAGCCGCTCGGCCACGACCTGGCCAGCGCGCGCCAGATCAACCGCTTGGTGCGCTCGGTGTTCAGTCAGACGCAGGCCTTGCGCATCGACCATTACCTGGGCACCCGGGCGAACCTCCCCGGCGCCTTCCTCGGCGTCGGGCGCAGGAGCAGGGCGCACATCATCGGGGTGGTGGTGAGCGAGACCACGAGCGAGACCAGGATCGCCACCGAGAGCGTCACGGCGAACTCGCGGAAGAGCCGGCCGATGATCCCGCCCATGAAGAGGATGGGGATGAAGACGGCGATCAGCGACAGTCTCATCGAGACCACCGTG
>JANOJJ010000804.1:0-2604 GCA_031408155.1 Rubrivivax sp. | reverse complement strand
CGAGTTGTTTCCGGTGCTGAAGCAGATGATCAATCGCCGTGGCGGTGACCTGTCGGGCGGCCAGCAACAGCAACTCGCGATCGCGCGGGCGCTTGCGGCTGGCCCGAAACTGCTGATCCTCGACGAGCCGACCGAAGGCATCCAGCCCAGCATCATCAAGGACATCGGCCGCGTGATCCGCATGTTGGCCGATCGCAAGACGATGGCCATCGTGCTGGTCGAGCAGTTCTACGACTTCGCCGCCGAACTGGCCGACCAGTACCTGGTGATGGAGCGCGGCGAAATCGTGCAGCGCGGGCGCGGCAAGGACATGCAAGCCGACGGCGTGCGCCAGCGCATGTCGATCTGACAGACTGCAGTGACGCGCTGACGGCGCAGCCCGTCGATCGGCCGCGCTCGTGCCGTCCACGCAGCCGCCGGACCCGACTCGAGTGTTTCGAATTGCGTGCGCGCCCTTGGGTGCCCGGTTCGGGCGCCGATAATCCTGCAATCCGGTCATCACGACCGAGGGAGCGAATACCCCACCATGACCGTCGCGCTGCACCCTGTACCGACCACCTTGTGCCAGCGCGTCGAGCTGCAGTTGCTCACCACCTTGCGCTGCAACCTGCGCTGCACCTACTGCAGCCTCGAAGCAGGCGAGGTGATCCGCTCGCAGCGCAGCGCCACCTACAGCCCGGCGCAGCTCGAGACGTTCGTGCGCTCGCACCTGTCCGACCGCGAGATCTACATCACGCTGTACGGCGGCGAACCGACCTTGAACCTCGGCTTCGCCGAGCAGCTGATGGAGCGCTTTCCCGACTGCCGCTTCAACCTGCAGACCAACGGCACGCTGCTGCACCGCGTGCCCGATGCGGTCCTGGGCCGCTTGAGCAACATCATGATCTCGCTCGACGGTGGCCAGCGCATCACCGACGGCTTTCGCGGTCGTGGCGTGTACCGGCGTGTGATCGACAACGTGGCCGCGCTGCGCCAGCGCACGCAGGCTACGCTGTGTGCCCGCATGACCTGGTGGAGTGGCGACACCGCGGCCGAGGACATCGACGAGCTCGCGCAGTGGTTCGACTTCGTCTACTTCCAGTTCGCGCAGGACCAGGGTGCCCACCCGCCTGAATCGGTGGCACGCAAGAAGCTGGTGCTGAGCCGGCTGGTCGACCGGTTCTTCGAGCGCGACACGCTGTATCCGATCGTCCCGATCATGGGCACCCTGCGCAACAAGGTGGCGCCGCAGCATCTGCAGGACCTGAGCGCCGGCATGACGCAGTGCCGGGTCTCGACCAACCTGCTCAACGTGATGCCCGATGGCCGTATCTTTCCCTGCCCCGACATGCTCTACGACCCCGAGCTGCAACAGGGCGACGTGGTCGGCAACTGGTTGCGCCGCAGCCCGCTGCAGCCGCACCCGGCCATGCCCTGCAAGGACTGCAGCGCCTGGGACTTCTGCCGCGGCAACTGCATGAAGAACCTGCACCTGTCGTACGTGCGCGGCAACGACGAGTGGCGCACCGGCGTCACCGAACCGGTCTGCGAGCTGATCCGCCACCTCGGCGACGAGGTCGACCGGCATGATCCGAAGGCCTGGTTCGAACGCGCCCCGGCGGCACTGCGCGACGGCGTGACCGGCGCGTCGATCTACGAGTTCTGCGAAGTGATGCCGTAGCGCGCGATGGCTGGCCCGGCACGCCGGCGCCGCGTGACCGCAAGCGGGCCGGGCGCGACTCAGCCGCTCAGCCGGCGCTGCCGGCAAACATCACCTCCATCTCGCGCCGCAGCGCATAGGCGCGTGTCGTGGTGTCCATCGCCACGTCGTCCCAGCTCAGGCTCTGGCCCTGCCGGACCGGCCGCAGCAGCTTGACGTCATGCGCCAGCCCCAGCGGCAGGCCACCTGCGCGCAGCGATGCCGATGCAGGCGAGAGCTTGCCCCAGACCGTGTAGCCGCCTTCGCCGTCGAGCAACTCGCCGACCTGCAGGTCGCGCTTGGCGGTGGCCACCACGTCTGCGTTCCAGCACTGCGCGACCCCGGTGGCTTCGTGCCGCAGCGCCAGGCTGGCTACCGAGTAGCCCACCTCCAGCCCGATCAGGTGCCAGCGCTTGTAGAGCGTGAAGTAGCGCCCGCTGGGGTCGGTGTGGGCCTTGTATTCCTCGAAGCAGTTGCGGATGTATTCGGTTTCGCCTTCGACCGTGACCCACACGCCCATGCGGATCTCGTAAGGGATGGCGCGGCCGTCGGTTTCCAGCGACGAGATGACCTCGACCATGCCCTTCTTCTCCAGCACGCCACCTTCGCTGCGCGGGCGGGTGACGAACGGGATGTCTTCGATGCTGGCCGGTGGGTACAGCAGCCCGGTGCTGGGCACTTCAAGCCCGGTGGCGTTGGCCACGGCGGTGCTTTCGATCGAGGGTTTCGAGCCATCGAGAAAGCTGTTGAACATCTTCGGGTTGAGGCCGCCGCGCACGGCTTGTTCGGGTGTCAGACCCCAGTGCTGCCACACCGTGTCGGGTGTGCTTTCGCAGTAGTGCGGCAGCCACTTGTGGCCACGGCCGGCGGCCACGACGGGGAAGCCGCAGGTGCGCGCCCAATCCACCAGGTCGCAGATCAGCGCC
>JANOJJ010000762.1:0-2181 GCA_031408155.1 Rubrivivax sp. | reverse complement strand
TGCCTGGCAGCACGCTGGCGCAGCGGCTGCGCGCCGCCGGCCGGCGGCTGCTGGTGGCGCCGCCATGCTGGCCGCTGGCGGTCAAGCTCACGCTGGCCATGCTCGCCACCGCCTTGCTGCCGATGCTGGCGACGGCGATCTACAACCTCGAGGGCAGCCTGTCGGCGCTGGAGCAAAGCCAGTTGCGCAAGGTCGAGTTGATCGCGCACAACAGCGCCGGGCGGCTGGCGCAACGGCTGGACGACACCCGCAAGCTCGCGCGCACGATGGGCCGCGACCCCGACTTCACGCGCTGGCTGGCGCAGCCCGACCCGGCCGGCAGGCAGGATCTGCACGACAAGCTGATGTCGATGGTCAACGCCAACCCGGACCTCCACCGCGTGATGGTGGTCAACGCCAGCGGCGCGGCGGTGGTGGCCAGCGACGCCCAGACCGAGGGCCAGGTCTTCAGCGTGTCGAAATCGCGCGCCGCCTTCGAGGCGCCGCTGGACCTGCTCTACACGCATCTGGTGTCGAGCGTGGTGCTGGTGGGCCTGCTGTTTGCAGGCCTGGCGCTGCGCTTTGCGCGCAGCATCGTGCGGCCGATCCGCGCCCTGACCGAAGGCGCGCGCGCACTGAAATCGGGCAACTTCGAGCTCGCGCATGTGGACGTGCAGAGCCGCGACGAATTGGGGCGGCTGGCACGCACCTTCAACGTGATGACCGACGTGCTGCGCCAGCGAGAACGCGAGCGCGGGGCGGGCCGCTGACGCCCGAGCGCGGCGTTCGGCATCGGGCTCGGCAACCAGATACATGACATGCTCGAGTTCCTGATCAAACGCCTGGCGCAGATCGTGCCGACGCTCATCTTCGTGTCGATGCTGATCTTCGGGCTGCAGCAACTGCTGCCTGGCGACCCGGCCAAGATCCTGGCCGGCGAAGAGCAGGACCCGAACGTGGTGGCCTACCTGCGCGCCAAGCTGCACCTGGACGAGCCGCTGCCGGTGCGCTATGCCTACTGGGTGGGTGGTGTGCTCAAGGGCGACCTGGGTGAATCGATGCGCACCCAGCAGCCGGTGCTCGAACTCGTGCGCCAGAAGCTCCCGGTCACGCTGCAACTGGCGGCGATGGCGATGGTGATCGCGCTCGTCATCGGCATCCCGGCCGGCATCATCGCCGCCGTCGGCCGCGACACCTGGTGGGACAGCCTGGCCAACGCGGTGGCGCTGTGGGGCATCTCCACGCCCAACTTCTGGCTCGGCATCCTGATGATCATGCTGTTCTCGGTCCAACTGGGCTGGTTGCCGGCCTCGGGCTACGTCAGCCCGTTCGAGGACCTGCGCGCCAATCTGGCCGCGATGATCATGCCGGCCTTCGTGCTGGGCAACGCCATCGCCGCGGTGCTGATGCGCCACATGCGCAGCGCCATGCTGCAGGTGCTGTCGTCGGACTACGTGCGCACCGCGCGCTCCAAGGGGCTGTACGAACGCACCGTGGTGCTCAAGCACGCGCTGCGCAATGCGCTGACGCCGGTGATCACGCTCGGCGCGCTCGAGCTCGGCACGCTGCTGTCGGGCGCGGTGCTGACCGAGCAGGTGTTCACCATCCCCGGCTTCGGCAAGCTGATCGTCGATTCGGTCTTCAACCGGGACTACGCGGTGGTGCAGGGCGTGGTGCTGATCACCGCCACCGCCTACATCGGCTTGAGCCTGCTAGCCGACCTGGCCTACTTCTTGGCCAACCCCAAGTTGCGCGTCTGATGGCTAGCGCCGCACATACGGGCCCGTGGCGCCGTGCATGGCGCCGTCTGCGGCAGCGCCGCGCGGCCATGTTGGGGTTGGGCATCGTGGTCGTCTTCGTGGCAATGGCCGTGTTCGCGCCGTTGATAAGCCCGCACGATCCGATCGCCACCAGCTGGAGTGCGATTCGAAACGCACCGTCGGCGACGCACTGGTTCGGCACCGATGAGATCGGCCGCGACGTGCTGTCGCGCGTGGTCTGGGGCACGCGCGCGTCGCTGCTGGCCGGCGTGGTTTCGGTATCGATCTCGCTGCTGGTGGGCGTGCCCATCGGGCTGCTGGCGGGCTTCGTGGGCGGTGCGCTCGACGGACTGATCTCGCGCATCACCGACGCCTTCCTGGCCTGCCCGTTTCTGATCCTGGCGATCGCGCTGGCCGCTTTCCTGGGCCCCAGCCTGGCCAA
>JANOJJ010000726.1:0-1512 GCA_031408155.1 Rubrivivax sp. | reverse complement strand
ATGGCGATCGACATGAACGAGGCACAGGTGCGCACGCTCGGCCAGGTTCGACTGGTGGTGGCCAGCCCGCAGGCGTTGGAATTTCGGCGGGCCGAGGATGACGAGGGTCGGTATGGCCGGATCGAGCCGGTGCTTCGCTGCTTCGCGTACAGGCAGCTCGGTCGCGTGGACAAAGGAGTGGAGCTGGTCTACCTGCAGCGGCTGAGCGGCTACAGCCGTGCGCAGGTCACGCGGTTGGTCCCGCGGGGGGCTGCGGGTAAGCCGCTGGTGAAGAACTGCCGCCGCCCCGAGCATGCGTTTGCGCGCCGCTACACGGCGGCCGACGTGGCGTTGCTGGCCGAGGTGGACGTGCATGGTCAGGCTGTCCGGCCCACCACGGCCTGCGTGTTGCGCCGCCAGCGCGATGTGTTCAATGGCCCCGGCTTCGAGCGGCTGGGCGATATCTCGATCGGCCATCAGTACAAACTGCGCAACAGCGCGCCGTACCGGGCGCAGCGCGTCGGGCTGAGCAAGACGCGGCCCACGCGAGGCGTGGACATCGGGGTGCGCAAGGCCCCCGCGCCCGACAGCCGAGCGGGCTTCATCCGCATCGACAGCGTGCACCAAGGCGACCACGACGACATCAAGGTTCCGTACCACGTCAACGCGCTGGACTGCGTGACGCAGTGGCTGGTGGTGGCCGCCGTGCAGACCATCTTTGAGGCCTACATGCTGCCCGTGATCGAGCAGATGCTCGAACAGTTCCCGTTCGAGATCCTGGGCTTCCATGCCGACAACGGCAGCGAATACGTCAACCACCGGGTGGCCAAGATGCTGGACAAGCTCAAGGTCGAGTTCACCCGCAGCCGGCCGCGGCACAGCAACGACAACGGCTTGGCCGAGACCAAGAACGGCGCGGTGGTGCGCAAGGAGTTCGGCTACGAGCACATCCCCCAGCGCCACGCCGCTCGCTTCAACACCTACTGCCGCGAGTATCTCAACCCGTTCCTGAACTACCACCGGCCGTGCCTGTTCCCGAGCGACAAACCGGACCCGAAGAAGCCCGGGCGGATCAGGCGGGTGTACCGGCCGCAGGACGCGATGACGCCGCTCGACAAGTTAGTTAGCTTGCCTGCAAGCAACCGAGGTCTGCGCGAAGGCATCACGCTCGAACACCTGCAGAAACTGGCCACGGCTCTGAGCGACGTGCAGGCCGCCGAGGAGCTCAACGAAACGCGCCAGGCGCTGTTCCGACGCGTGCCGGCACGCACCGGCTGAGCTCCCCTGCGGGGCCGCACACCGGGGGAGAAGGCTGTGGACATGTGGACGATGCGCTGGCGCGCACCGGCCCGGCCCGTGGACAACGCTGCGCATTGCCCACCGCCCGCGCCTTCGACCACATGCCCACAGCCTGCGACCAAGGTTTAGACCCCCCAAACCCGGCACCCCAATACACTGGCCGCGTCTACAACGGATCGACGCCCCGCGCGTCCCCGAGGTCAGGGCTCTCCAGGCTCATACCTCGTTTGGAAA
>JANOJJ010000718.1:0-20815 GCA_031408155.1 Rubrivivax sp. | reverse complement strand
GGATAAACACTTCGACCGCTCGCCGGACGTGAACGGGCGGGCGATGAAAGTGTCGATTCATGCAGATTTGCCGGAAGGACACGTTACGCACGTCCAACAAGTGAGGCCTAACTCTGCGTTCGAGAGGACAGCCAACGGCAGGGCCCGCGAGGCCCCCAGGTTCATCATGCGCCTCACGGGCCTTGCCGTCGTCTGCCGCTCAGCTCTACGTTCGGCGTCGCACGAATCCCACCCATCGCATCCCGACTACTAGGGTCGCCCTAGGAGAGTTTTGACCAAGAGAAACGGAACATGCGCAAACTGGTTGTCGGAGTCTTCCTAACTCTGGACGGCGTCATGCAAGCGCCGGGTGGCCCGGACGAAGACCGCGACGGCGGCTTCCAGCATGGAGGTTGGCTCGTCCCCTATTTTGACGAGAAGTTTCTCCGAATAATGACCGAGTGGACCAAACGAGCAGGCGCATTCCTGCTCGGCCGCAAAACCTATGAGATGTTCGCGGCTTCCTGGCCAAATGCTACCGACCCGGCAGACGAGATCGCCGCGGCGCTTAACACGCGGCCGAAGTTCGTCGCTTCCCGTAGCCTAGATGCCGTCAACTGGAGCAACTCTCACCTGCTCAAGGGTGACATTGCCCAGGAGATAGTGAGGCTCAAAGCCCAGGAAGGTGGCGAGATTCAGGTCCACGGCAGCAGCCTTCTACTTCAAACTCTACTCAAGCACAATCTTGTCGATACGCTTCGCATTTGGCAGTTTCCAGTGGTTGTCGGCAATGGCAAGCGCTTGTTCGGGGAGGGAACAGTCCCGAGCCGCTTTCGCCTTGTTGACACCCAACAGACCGAGCCCGGTGCAGTCCTGCACGTTCTCGAGCGTGCAGGTGACCTCACCTACGGCGAAGTAGAGGTCGGCCAGGAGAAGGTGATTTTCGATGCAAGCGTGGAGCGCAAATGATGCGATAGCGCGGTCGCAGTTTGCCTCCGCCAAAGTGACGCCTTACCCACCTACAAGGACTTCCACAGTTGTCAAGCGGGCTGTTTCACATTTCGGCTCGCGAGGCCTAGGACAACCACCAACGCGTGGCGCGCCTTGCCGTCGGAGATCCGCTTGAGAGTAGAGTTAGGCTGCATTCTCTACTGTTACGGCTCAGTCTTGCATTCGTACTCGCATTGCAGCTCCGAGTTGGCAAGAAAGCTCGCACGGATGAAGCACACACCTTGCGGGCGCGGAGTCAGGCTGCATGCAGCCACCGGATTCGGGCCAGTCAGGTGTGCCCGGATCTCCAGCGGACGTCCAGGTGCGAGATCGACCACTCTCGAACTGCTCTCCGGTGCGGACGCACCGGCGGATGCCGGGTGAAGAGTAACCCGCTCTTGCAGGACACCCTTGCCGCCAATGCTCAGGTCAGTGACCGTGACCAAGGCTGAGCCAAGGTTGGTCAGTTTGATCGATGTCGGGGCTGGAGCGGCGGCCAGAATCAGGCGAACGATGAGGTAGAGGCTCAATGCCACCCCAACGAGCAATCCGAGCGTGGCGTTTCGTTTTCGCGGGGTCATACGACAGGATATGCCATGCGGCCTGGCGTGGAGTCGAGCGACCGCAAACGTCAAGGCGCGCGAGGTGCATGCGCGATTCTGGATCGCACGCGTTGGATAACTGAACACACCGGGCAGGGTGCCCCGACGTCATGGCAGCGCTGGCGGCGAGTCGAGCGTGTGCGGTTCGCTCTTTTCGAACCAGTGCGAGATTCGATGCCCATTCCAATGCAGGCTCAGATGACCTGCTGCCCGGGCATTGGACAGCGCGCGTGGAAGGAATGCAGCCATGCATTGACCACCCGCGTGACGCACGCTGTCGTAAACGAGCGCAGTGCTGCCCATGCTGCGCAGCCCGCGACCGAGCACCTGGCTGGCGCCATTGTGGCCAAGCGCGTAGACGTCTGCCAGGTCGGCAGTCCGCTTCGCCGAGGCGCGGATGTCATGCACGCGCTGGTGCAAGTCAGTCTGTATCCAGCGCAGATCCACATCGATCTCGGGCTCGGCCGTGCGGGCCAGGAACTTGGCACGGTGATGGCTGACCTCGGCGATGGCGGTGTGCAGCGTATCAGCCGCGTAGTACACGCCGTAGGATCCGTCGCTGAACCGTGATCCTTCAGGGTTCAGGTGCGTGAAGGCCGCCATGATCAAGGTGGCGCCAGGGCCACTGACACGATCTGCCGGCGGCACCAGCGACAGGGCGCCCAGTTCCTGACGCACGCGCGGGTTGGTCAGGGCCTCGATTGCAAACACGACCTCCAGGTCTTCGGGTCGCGCGATGTCGTCGTACAGCCCGATCGTCGGGAAGCGGCTCGCGATGAGGCGATGGCAAGGCGCCCAAGCCAGCGCCGAGACCGTAACGTCCTGCGGCCGAACCGGCATCAGGCCTTGCCGCCGCGCTGGGCGTCGAGGTACTGGCGCACGACAAACAGATCGGCGACCTGGCCGCCCAGCATCCGGTCCAGTGCCGAACTGCCGCCCAGGAAGGGTGCCGCGTTGGGCTTGCGGATCCACTCGTCGGCCCGCTCCGGGACGGGCAGCAGGATCTGCAGCGCTGCATAGATGCCGAACAGGTAGGACAGGCGTTCGAGCAGGTGGCGATCGAGCGCGCCGACCTTGCCTTGTTTCCACTGGTACAGCGTGGTCCTGCCTACCCCGAGCAGCGCCAGTTGCTCGGCGGTGGTCAACTTCCAGGCCTTGGCCAGACGCCAGAAAGTGCGGATCGCTGCCTCACCTGCTGCTGCGGATTGCAGGTTGACGGCCTTGGGGGAGGGTTTTAGAACGGCGCTCATGGGAGGAATGCTGACACTATACGCTAGCGGACGAATGGTGGTGAATTGTCCGCCTGCGGATATGACTTCAGACCACGTTGCGCGGCGCCGTTCGGCAACATGACGACGGACGAGAGTCGGTCGGGGGCCAGTTCAAAGGCGAGTTCTTCAATGCCGAGTGCGATGCCTGGCGCACCGCCGACGCCGGCCAGGGGCAGGCCGGCTATGGCGCGGGCTTGCTCGACCGCACCGTCGATCCCAACACCGGTGCCATCAGCGGCTGTGAGCGGCGAGCTGCAGGTGGGCTGCAGCGGCGGCTCTTCTAGACTCGGCGTCATGACAGTCCTGCCGTTGGCGGCCCTGGCCGGCCGTTGCCAGACGATGTTCCTCGCCGGTCTGGCCGCCAGCGCTTGCATGGGATCTGCGTCGGCAGCCACGATCACCAGCGTCAGCCCGCTAGGCGAGGTGGCCCAGGTCAACCAGGTGGTGCTGAAGTTCGATCAGGCGGTGCTGCCGCTGGGCGACTTGCGCCAGGCCGACCCGGTGAGCCTGAATTGCCTGGGTGCCAGCGCCAACGGCACCGGCCGCTGGAACAGCGACCGCGAATGGGTGTTCGACTTCAAGGACAGCCTGCCGCCGGGCACGCGCTGCGAAATCAAGCGTCGCCCGGCGTGGAAGCCACAGGCCGGCGAGCTGTCCGGGCCGGGCGAGTTCCGCTTCAACACCGGCGGGCCGGCGGTGCGGCGCACCCACCCGTTCAGCGGCGCGACGATCGACGAAGACCAGCTCTTCATCCTCGAGCTGACCGGCCCGGTGGTCGAAGCCGAACTGCCGGAGCGTGCCTGGTGCGAGGTCGACGGCCTGGGCGAGAAGCTGCCGGTCCAACTGGTCGGAGGGGCCGAGCGCGACGCCATCCTGAAGGCGCGCCGGCTCGACCTGTCCGTGCCCGGGCGTGTGCTGGTGCTGGGCTGCGGTCGTCCGTTGCCGAACCGGGCCAGGCTGCGGCTGGTGTGGGGCAAAGGCATCGCCTCGCGCGGCGATGCGCGGGTGCTGACGACGGTGGAGCAGCGCTTCGACTTCCAGCTGCGACCGCCGTTCACTGCCGAGTTCTCGTGCGAGCGCGAACGGTCGACTGCGCCGTGCATGCCGATCCGGCCCCTGATCGTGCGCTTCTCGACGCCGGTGCAGCGTGCGCTGGCGGCGCAGGCACGGCTGCAACCGGCCGCCGGCGGCCAGGCGCTGGCGCCCGGCTTCGACAAGGACGACAAGGCCGAGGACGTGAGCGAGGTCCGCTTTGCCGGCCCGCTGGCCGAGCGCGCGAGCTTCACCATCACGCTGCCGCGCGAGCTGAAGGACCTGAGCGGCCGCCAGCTGGCCAATGGCGCGAGCTTTCCGCTCACCGTGGCCACTGGCGACGCACCGCCAATCGCCAAGTTCGCGGCCGCACCGTTCGGCGTCGTGGAGTGGACGGCCGATGCAATGCTGCCGCTGACGCTGCGCCATGTGCAGGGCGACCTGCGGCCGCAGGCCAGCAGCGGGCAGGTCCGGATCAAGCGCCTGAGCACTGACGCCGAGCTCATCGCCTGGACGCGCAAGGTGCGCCTGCACCACGAAAGCAGCCTGACGGCGCGTGAGCTCGGCCTGCCACAGAAGGACTGGACCGAGATCGTCGAACGGGTCACCGAGCAAGGCAGGACGGTGCGCCAGCGTGTCGAACGCCGCGTGGCTACGCGCGAGGTGTCGCTGCTTGCGGCCGAGAAGGACGCGCGCCGGATGGACCTGCCGCAGCTGCGGGGCGGCGAAGCGCGGCCGTTCGAGGTGGTGGGCATCCCGCTGACCGAGCCGGGCTATCAGGTGGTTGAGATCGAGTCGCGCCGGCTGGGCTCCGCGCTGCTCGACAAGCCGGCACCGATGTATGTGCGCACGGGCGTGCTGGTCACCAACCTGGGCGTGCACTTCAAGCAGGGACGCAACAACGCCGCGGTCTGGGTCACCACGCTCGACCGCGGGCAGCCGGTGGCCGATGCCGACGTGGCCTTGTCCGATTGCCGGGGCAAGCGCCTGTGGGCGGGCAGGACCGATGCCAGCGGCCTGGCGCGCGTGCCGCGAGGCCTCGAGCCGGACGAGGCCTGCAGCGACAACGAGTCGGTCTTCGTCAGCGCGCGCAAGGCCGACGCGCGCGGCGTGGTCGACATGGCGTTCGTCGTCAACGGCTGGGTCAAGGGCATCGAGCCCTGGCGCTTCAGCGTGCCCTTCAGCGACCAGGCCGAGCCCGACCGTCGCGCGCACACGGTGTTTGACCGCACGCTGCTACGTGCCGGCGAGACGGTGTCGATGAAGCACTTCATGCGCCGCGAGACCAGCGCCGGCCTGGCGCTGCTCGAGCGCGACGAGTTGCCGACCCGGTTGAAGCTGATTCACGACGGCAGCGGTGAAGAGCTGACCCAGCCGCTGGTGTGGAAGACCGGCCGCAGCACCACGTCGAGCTGGAACATCCCGGCCAGCGCCAGGCTCGGCCGCTACCGGGTCGAGCTCGACAACCCCGACGCGCCCGAGCAGCGCCGCCGCAGCTGGGCCAGCGGCGACTTCCGCGTCGAGGAGTTGCGCATCCCGCTGCTCGACGCGCGCCTGTTCCCGCCGCGCGGAGCGCCGATCGCACCCAGCGAGCTGGTGCTGGCGGCGCAGCTGACCTACCTGTCGGGCGGTGGCATGGCCCAGGCGCCGCTGCGCGGCAGCGCACTGCTGCGCCCGCGCGACGGCGGCTACCCCGGCTACGACGAGTTCAGCTTCGAGCCGCCACGCGTGCTGCGCCCGGACGGAGAAGACGCCGAAGGCAGCAACCCCGACGGCCAGCTCGTCGCCGACAAGCAGGCGCTGCTGACCGACCGCGAAGGCGCGGCCACCTTCACCATCACGGGCCTGCCCAAGCTCACGCGGGCGAGTGAGATCGTCGCCGAGCTGAGCTTCAACGACCCCAACGGCGAAATGCAGACCGTGTCGACCACCGTGCGGGTCTGGCCCAGCGCCGTGGTGCTGGGCATCAAGGCCGCCAGTTGGGCCAGCAACCGCGGCAAGGCGCGCTTCACCGCGCTCGCGCTCGACACGCAGGGCCGGCCGATCAAGGGCCAGGCGCTGCAGGTGCGCGGCCGGCTGTCCAAGGTCATCAGCACGCGCAAGCGTTTGGTCGGTGGCTTCTACGCCTATGACAACCGGACCGAGATGAATGACCTGGGCGCGCTGTGCAGCGGCAGCACCGACGAGCGTGGCCTGCTGCTGTGCGAGGCCACGCTCGACAGCGCCGGTCAGGTCGAGCTGATCGCGCATGCCAGCGACGCGGCCGGCAACCTCGCAACAGCCGCCACCGGCATCTGGGTGACCCGGCACGGCGAGCTGTGGTTCGAGCAGGACAACGACGACCGCATCGACGTGCTGTCCGAGAAGAGGCGCTACCAGCCCGGCGAGACCGCGCGGCTGCAGGTGCGGATGCCGTTTCGCGAGGCGACGGCGCTGGTAGCGGTCGAACGCGAAGGCGTGATCGACACGCGCGTGATCCGGCTGCGTGGCGACGATCCGAGCTTCGAGGTCAAGATCGACAAGCGCTGGGCGCCCAACGTCTACGTCAGCGTGCTGGCGCTGCGCGGGCGCATCCGCGACCTGCCCTGGACCAGCTTCTTCAGCTGGGGTTGGAAGGAACCGCTGGAATGGGCGCGCGCCTTCTGGTACGAGCGGCGCGAGTACCACGCGCCGACGGCGACGGTCGACCTGGCCAGGCCGGCCTTCAAGCTTGGCGTGGCCGCGCTCGATGTCGGCCTGGCCGAGCACGAGTTGGAGGTCAGCGTCACGCCCGACAAGGCGCAGTACGCCATCCGCGGCAAGGCCTTGGTGCGTGTAAAGGTGTCGCATGGCGGCAAGCCGGTGGCAGGGGCCGAAGTGGCCTTTGCCGCGGTCGACGAAGGCCTGCTTGCGCTGCGCGGCAACGAGAGCTGGCAGTTGCTGCCGGGCTTGGTACGGCAACGCGCCTGGGGCGTGCAGACCGCGACCGCGCAGAGCGAGATCATCGGCCGCCGCCATTACGGCCGCAAGGCGGTTGCCGCCGGCGGCGGCGGCGGCGGCAAGGGCGCCACGCGCGAGCTGTTCGACACCCTGCTGCTGTGGCGGCCGCAGGTGGCGCTGGACGCCAGCGGCGAGGCGCTGGTCGAGGTGCCGCTGAAGGACGCGCTGACCTCGTTCCGCCTGGTCGCGGTGGCTGACGCCGGGGTGCAGCAGTTCGGCACTGGCAGCGCCAGCATCAAGGTCACGCAGGACCTGCAGATCCTGTCGGGCCTGCCGCCGCTGCTGCGCGACGGCGACCGCTTCAGTGCGCTGCTGACACTGCGCAACACCAGCACGCGCGAAATGACGGTGCGAGCCACCCTGCAGGGCAGCGCCAACACCGGCCTGGCCAGCGGCCCCGACAGCAGGCGCACCCCACTGGCCCTGGCGCCGCAGGTGCTGGGGATCCCGGCCGGCGGCGCGAAGGAAGTGCTGTGGCCGGTCGACGTGCCGGCCGACGTGGTCAGCATCGTCTGGGACGCCGAGGTGCAAGAGCAGGGCACTGGTGGTGCCCGCGACCGCTTGAAGACGACCCAGCTCGTCAGCCCGGCCGTGCCCTTGCGGGTGCTGCAGGCCACGCTGCTGCAACTCGACGGCAGCGTCACCTTGCCGCTGGCAGCGCCGGCCGACGCGCTGCCGCCGAGCGGTGTCAAACGCGGCGGACTGGTGGTCGGCGTGCAACCGCGGCTGACCGGTGCGCTGCCCGGCATCCGGCGCTTCTTCGAGACCTATCCCTTCACCTGCCTGGAGCAGAAGGCCTCGCGCGCGCTCGGCCTGCGCGACGCCGCGCTGTGGGCGCCGGTGGCCGGTGCGATCGCGAGCTACCTCGACGCCGACGGCCTGGCGAGCTATTTTCCGCCGCGCGCCGACGATCCGGCGCGCGGCAGCGACCGCCTCACCGCCTACCTTCTGGCGGCCACGCACGAGGCCGGTTTCGACCTGCCGGCGGCGCAGCGCGAGCGCATGCTCGACGGGCTGACGGCCTTTGTCGAAGGCCGCATCGAGCGCAGCTTCTGGAGCCCGCGCGCCGACCTCGACGTGCGCAAGCTGGCGGCCATCGAGGCGCTGGCCCGCCACGGCCGCGCGCAGCCGCGTTGGCTGGGCTCGATCAACCTGCTGCCCAACCAGTGGCCGACCGCGGCGCTGATCGACTGGGTGCAGATCCTGCGGCGCGTGCCGGGCATTCCCGAGCAGGCGCGGCGCATGGGCGAGGCGCAGCAGCTCCTGCGCGCCCGGCTGGGCTACGCCGGCAGCACGCTGAAATTCAGCAACGAGGCCGACGACTTCTGGTGGTGGCTGATGGACAGCGCCGACGCCAACGCCGCGCGGCTGATCCTGGCGGTGGTCGACGACCCGGCCTGGAAGGACGACCTGCCGCGACTGGTGGCGGGCGCACTGGGCCGGCAGAACCGCGGCGCCTGGCAGACGACCACCGCCAATCTGTGGGGATCACTGGCGCTCGACAAGTTCGCAGCGACGTTCGAGTCGACGCCTATCGCTGGCCGCACCGTGGCCACCACGGGTGCGTCAGCGTTGGCCATCGACTGGGGGTCGTCGCCGCAGGGCGGCCAGCTCACGCTGCCCTGGCCTGACAAGGCCGGCAGCCTGAGCGTGACACAGCAAGGTGCCGGCAAACCCTGGCTGACGGTGCAAAGCCTGGCGGCGATCCCGCTGCAGGCGCCGCTGCGCGCGGGCTACAGCCTGACGCGCAGCGTCACGGCGGTCGAGCAGAAGGACAAGAGCCGCTGGTCGCGAGGCGACGTGCTGCGCGTGCGGGTCGAGATCGACGCACAGGCCGACATGAGCTGGGTGGTGCTGTCCGACCCGGTGCCCGGTGGGGCCACGATCCTGGGCTCGGGTCTGGGCCGCGATTCGCTGATCGCCACGCGCAGCGAGCGCCGGCCCGGCAGCGCCTGGGCTGCGTTCGAAGAGCGCAGCTTCGAGGCCTTTCGCAGCTACTTCGAGTTTCTGCCGCGTGGCAAGCACGGGGTCGAGTACTCGCTGCGGTTGAACACCGCCGGCCGCTTTGCCTTGCCACCGACACGGGTGGAGGCGATGTACGCGCCCGAGCGCTTCGGCGAAGCGCCCAACCTGGCGATCGAGGTGGCGCCGTGAAGCGCTGGCTGGCTGCGGCGCTGTGCTGGCTCGCCAGCCCGGTACAGGCCTTGCCCGGCTTTGCCGAGGTGAAGGCGGCACACGCGGTGTCCGACTTCACGTTGCTCGACCGTCACGGCACGCCGCTGCAGACGCTGCGCATCGACAAGTCGGTGCGCCGGCTGCCCTGGGTGCCGCTGGAGCGCATGTCACCGGCGCTGCTGCAGGCCATCGTGGCGAGCGAGGACCGCCGCTTCTGGCAACACAGCGGCGTCGACTGGGCAGCGGTGGCCACCAGCGCCTGGGGCAACGCGATCAACCAGCGCACGCGTGGTGCGTCGACTTTGACGATGCAGCTGGCCGGGCTGATCGACAACGGCCTGGTGCGTCCGGCCGGTGGCCGCAGCGCCTGGCAGAAGGTCGGCCAGATGGTGCTGGCCGGGCAGCTCGAGCGCAGCTGGAGCAAGAGCCAGATCCTCGAGGCCTATCTCCACGCCGTGCCCTGGCGCGGCGAGGTGGTCGGCGTCAACGCGCTGGCGCAGACACTGTTCGGCAAACACGCCAGCGGGCTGGACGCGCACGAGGCCGCAATCGCTGCCGCGCTGGTGCGCGGACCCAACGCGTCGCCCGAGCGCGTGGGCGAACGCGCCTGCGGCGT
This sequence comes from Rubrivivax sp., assembly GCA_031408155.1. Lineage (GTDB taxonomy): Bacteria > Pseudomonadota > Gammaproteobacteria > Burkholderiales > Burkholderiaceae_C > Rubrivivax. Next base: position 11,171 of record JANOJJ010000718.1, on the reverse strand, counting down.
GCTGCAGGCAATGAAGCTCGATTGCAGCAGCGTGCGCACTGAAGCCGCACACGCCTTGCAGCGCCGCGGCGGCATGCCGCTGGGTGAACAACTGGCGCCGCATTTCGCGCGCCTGGCGCTGCGGCATGACGGGCCGGCCGTGCAGCGCAGCACACTCGACGCCGGTCTGCAGCGCGTGGCCGTGCGCGCGCTCGAGCAGCAATTGGCCGAGCTGCAGGGTCGCAACGTCGACGATGGCGCGGTCGTCGTGCTCGACAACGCCAGTGGCGAGTTGCTGGCCTGGGTCGGCGCCAACGGCGAGAGCTCGGCGGCAGCACAGGTCGACGGCGTGCTGGCGCGGCGGCAGCCGGGCTCGACGCTCAAGCCTTTCGTCTACGGCCTGGCCTTCGAGCGGCGGCTGATCACGCCGGCCAGCCTGCTCGACGATGCACCGGCCGAGATCGCCACCCCGGCCGGCCTGTACCTGCCGCAGAACTACGACCGCCAGTTCAAGGGTCTGGTCAGCGCGCGCACGGCGCTGGGCGCCAGCCTCAACTTGCCCGCGGTCAGGGTTGGCGCGATGCTGCCGCCCGATGCGCTGCACAGTCGGCTCAATGCGCTCGGGCTGGACCTCAAGGAGAGCGGCGGCTGGTACGGCTCGTCGCTGGCGCTGGGCAGCGCCGACGTGACGTTGCTCGGACTGACCAACGCCTATCGCACGCTGGCCAATCGCGGACTGTTCACGCCGCCGGCCTTGCCCGGCGTCGGGCGAGCGCCCGAGCGACGCGTGGCCGATGCCGCCGCAACCCATCTGGTGACCGACATCCTGGCCGACAACAACGCGCGCGTGCGCACCTTCGGGCTGGACAACCAGTTGCGCACGCGCGGCTTCGCCGCAGTGAAGACCGGCACCAGCAAGGACATGCGCGACAACTGGTGCATCGGCTACACCGACCGCTACACCGTCGGCGTGTGGGTCGGCAACGCCAACGGCGAGCCGATGCATGACGTCAGCGGGATCAGCGGCGCCGCGCCGATCTGGCACGCGCTGGTGCAGCACCTGCACCGCGAGCGGCCGTCGCGAGCGCCGGCAGTGCCGCCGGGTGTGCAGCGCATGTCCGTGCAGTTTGCCGATGCCCGCGAACCGGCGCGCGACGAGTGGTTCGTCAGCGGCACCGAGCCTTCGCTGCCGCTGGCCGCGCGCAGCCGGCGGCAGCATGGCATCAGCAGCCCGACCGACGGCGCGGTCTATGCAATCGATCCCGACATGCCACCAGCCGTTCAGCGCATCCGTTTCGAGGGCGAACACGGCCAGTGGGTGCTCGACGGCAAGCCCGTCGGCCGCGGCGAACGCATGCGTTGGGTGCCCCGGCCGGGGCGGCATGAACTGGTACTGCAGGGCAGCGACGGCCGCGCCATCGAACGGGTTCGATTCGAGGTGCGCGGCGCTGGCGTGCGCGCCCAGGCAGCGAAGGGTTGACCGCGCGCGGCGCCGGTCGAGTCGGACCGACGAACCGGCCGCCGCCGCGCAGCAGAGGCCATCAGGGCAGCGAGCGCAAGCGCCATCAAGGCCTGGGCCGCCGGAATGCCTGCCGCATTTGGGTGCAGCGAGGGTGCAGCGGTCCGCGCCCAGGCAGCCGAAGGGTGGTCGCCCGCCACCCCGACCCGCTCGGGGCCTGGCCGCGCATCGCTGCACAGCCTTTGACCGGCGCGACGTCGTCCGGTCTCAGCGGATCGCCGCCGCTGCCGTTTCCATACGCGCCACCAGCTCGTCCATCTGGTCGATCACCGCCTGCACCGGGCCGCTTTGGGTCAGGTCGACGCCGGCCTTCTTCAACTGTTCCATCGGGTGGTCGTTGCCGCCGCTCTTGAGCAGTGTGAGGTAGCGCTCGGTGGCGGCCTTGCGCGATGCGGCGTCGCCGCTGGTCAGGGACTTGAAGATCTGCGCCGACGACGCAAAGCAGGTCGCGTACTGGAAGACGTAGTAGGGCGACTGGAAAAAGTGCGAGATGCGCGCCCAGGTGGTCTTGTAGAAGTCGTCGATCGTCAGCGCGTCGCCGTAATAGTCCTTCAGCAACTGCAGGTACAGCGTGTTCAGCACCTCGGCGGTCAGGCCCTGGCCTTGCTCGACCAGCTTGTGAGTCTGCAGTTCGAAGTCAGCGAACATGACCTGGGTGTAGAAGGTCTGCAGGATCTGGTCGGCTGCGTGCTGCAGCAGCAGGAAGCGCTCTTTCGGGTCGGTGGTCTTGCCCAGCAGATGCTCGAGCAGGAAGCGCTCATTGGTCGTGCTGGCGACCTCGGCCACGAAGATCGTGTAGTCGGACGTGATGAACGGCTGGTGCTCGTAGCTCAGCACGGTGTGCATGGCATGGCCGGCCTCGTGCGCCAGCGTGAACATCGAGTCCATCGTGTCGTTGTGGTTGAGCAGCAGGTAGGGACCTACGCCATAGACCCCGGCGCTGTAGGCACCGCTGCGCTTGCCAACGCTTTCGTAGACGTCGATGCGGCCGCCAGCGACGAAGTTGCGGTAGCGCGAGCCGTATTCCTCGCCCAGAGGCGCCACCGATTCCAGCACCACGTTGCGCGCGTCAGGATAGGGGTAGCGCTTGTCGGTGCGCATCAGCGGCTGCAGGTTGTCGTACGTGTGGTACTCCTTCAGGCCGAGCAGCTTCTGGCGCAAGCGGATGTAGCGCCGCAGCGGCGCGGTGCCGGCTCGCGTGGCCTGGACCAGGTTCTCGACCACCGCGCGCGGGATGTTGTCGCCGTGCAGCGCTGCGTCCAGCGTGGTCGGGAAGTTGCGTGCCTGGGCGATGAACCAGTCGCGTTCGAGCACGCCCTTGTAGATGGCGGCGTAGGTCGCGGCGTTGGCGGTGTAGGCCCCGAGGTGCGCTTGGGCGGCCTTGGCGCGGTCGCCCTGGTGGGGGTTGTTCTCGAGCAGCGCGGAGTAGGCGCCTGGCGCCAGCGTGACGCTCGTGCCGTCGCTGAGGGTGACGGTCGGAAACTTGATGTCCGAGGTGCTCAGCTCCTCGTACACCGTGTGCGGGGCGGCCGCGGTCGGGCCGGCCAGCGACAGGATGCGCTCGCCCTTTTCGTCGAGCACATGGGCGCGGCGGCGGAACTGGTCGAGCGTCGTGTGGCGATAGGGTGCCAGTGCCGGCGTGCTGTCGAGCCACTGGCGCACCGTGGCCTCGGGCAGCGTCAGCAACTCGGGCGTGAACCACGAGGTGGCGGCATCGAACCTGGCGAACACCGCACCGACGCGCTGGAAGCGGCCGCTGACCTGCTGGTCGCGTGTGTCGACGTCGCGCTGCAATTGCGGGTAGCGGTAGACCCTGTACTGCAGCTTGCCAATCTCGCCGTAGGCCTGGTAGGCCTTCAATAAGGCCGGTGGTCCTTGCGCCAGCGAGCCCTTGAGCTTGGCGAAGGCGTCCATCTGGCGCTCCATCTCGGCCATGCCACCGTCCCAGGCGGGCCAGTCGGCGTAGATGGGGCTGAAGTCCCAGCGGAACTCGGCCGGGATCTCGGCGCGGTTGCGTGGTGCGGTGGTGTTGGCGGCGGCGGTGTCGGCAAGCATGGCGCAGGCGACGCACAAGGCGCCGCCAAGGGAAGTCGGTCGGGACATCGATGATGCCGCCGTGATTTGGATCCGGCGGCTCGTGGAGGGGAGGGCGCAGTATTCCCACCCGCACGCTGCGGGTCAACGCCCCGGCGACAAAGCCTTGAAAGCACAGTCCCGTGGGGCGCTCAGAAGAACGCGTGCCACTGCAGGAACACTTCGCTCGCGTTCTGTGCGCTGTTCTGTGGAATGCCCTTGTTCTTTCGCCCGCCCAACCTGAACTGCGTGAACTGGAACGGCACGAACTCCCATACCGCGCTGTAGCGCACGCGCTGGTCCTCGCGCACATTGCGGTTCGGGTCGAAGGTCTCGTACGTGAGCTTGAGGGTGTGTCCCTTGGCTAGGTCGATGTCGCCTTCGACCAGCGACGCCCATCGCCTGGTGCGCCCGGTCGGGGTTCCATCGTCGACGATCTGCACCCCCGATGCGAGCCAGCTGACGATGCCGGTGCGCAGCCCCGCGAACACGCTGTGCATGCTGCGATCGGCGCCTGCGCTGGCGTTGCGGCTGGCGCTCACGCCCAGCCGCCAGTCGGGCTGCACGAAGGTGACGAGTGCGCTGACCAGCTTGCCGCGGTTGGTTTCGGTGCCGCCGCCCGCGCCGTTGGTCACCGACAGGCTGGCCGACCAGGGCCCGAGTTCGAGCCCGCCCTCGACACCGTCGTCGGATGAGCTGAAGTTCACGCCGCTGAACAGGCGAATGAAGGCAGTGTCGTCTTCGAGCCGCAGACCGAAGGGAATGAACATCCGACCGGCCTTGAGATACAGGCTGCGGTCGGCCAGCCAGAGCATCGCGTAGGCCTCGCGCGTCGTCGCCGCATCAGGGGCAACATGCTCGTCCAGGTAGGCCACGAGGCGATCCCCGAGCAGCCGGGCCTCGAGGTAGAGCTGGGCCCGGGTCGGGTTGAAGCCAACGCTGTCCGAGCTGCCCCGGACCTTGCGACTCTCGAGCGTCGCTCGCAGGTCGCCACCGAGCGCGAACTGATTGCTGAGCTTGCCCGTCCAGGGCACCGGGTCGGATCCGGCGCCGGTCACGGCAGCCCGAAGCGTGGCTGGGTCGAGGCGCTGCCGGGCCAGTTCGGTCTGGCCGTAGATGCTGCCGAATTCGGTGCGTTTGCCGCCGCCGGTAGGATTGGTATGACAGGCCACGCATTTCTGACCGGAGCGGACGGCCAAATACGGTTCGGCAAGCGCCGCGGCAGGCGCCAGCAGTACGAACGCGAGCAGCGCCGCAACGACGACCTCAACCGAAGTCATCCGCTGCCCGGAGGGCCGATGATGCTGGTTCATTGCGGTGCTCCATTCTGGATCCACAGGCGGATCACGTCGACCGTGGCCTGGGGCAGGTAGGGTCCGAACTGCGGCATGCGATCGCCCAGCGACTGCGTCCCTTCGAGCTTGTGGATGAGCAAGCTCGAGTTGGGATTGCCGGGGATCACGCGGATCAGGTTGGCTGCACGCGGGCTGGCGACATTGATCAGGTTCCCGGCGCTGAATCCTGGGTCGAGTCGCAGCCCGAACTGCGCGCTGCCGCCACCGTGACAGCCGGGTATGGCGCAACTCGGCGTGAAGACGTTGGCCTGAATCGACGCCAGCGTGGGCTCGAGCCCTCCGCTGCCGCCGCCGGGCGCCAGTGGCTGTCCGTTCTGGTCGAGTCCCTCGCCGCTGCCGGCGCCGCAGGCACCCAGCACCAGCACCCCGGCCAGGATGGCGCAACGTGATCGCACTAAAGCGTCCATGGTCCTGCCCCTGCGCTACTGCAGCGAAACCTGGCCACGAATCTCGCCGCCCGGATTGGCCGCGCTGTGAACGTTGAAGTACAGGTTGCCGGCTCTGAGGTCGGTGACGTTTTGCGTGGTCAGCCGGGCCGGATTCGGCGCGGTGTAGATGTTCGGTCCCTGCGTCAGCGTGACCACGTTCGCTGGCCCACTGACCCCGGGCGCGCCGGTGTGGATATGCGCAACGGTGGTTCCAGTCACGTTGTGCGTCACGTAGGCAATCACGATGTCCAGGCTGGTCGAGTCGAACACGACCGTTCCCCGGCCCGTGGCCGTCGACGCGTTGGCCGGCACCTCTTGCGCGCTGTTCAAGGTCGCCAGCGCTGCCGTGACACCGGTCGTGCCGGTCAGCTGGCCACGGATTTCGCCGCTCGGGTTGGCCGCGGTGTGGACATTCATGTAGAGCTCGCCCGCGAGCAGGGCTGCATATTGGGCGTCTGTCAATGTCGTTCCCGGCGGCACGGTGGCGGTGCTGCCGTCGGAGGCGAGGGTCAGACCGATGATCACCGGCCCGTTGGCGGTCGCATTCCCGGCAGGTGCCTGGTGGATGTGATGTCCACCCGTCGTCGGCGTCAGACCGCTGAAGGTGATGCCGCCGGTGATCTCCTTGGTGGTCGGATTGACGATCACCGCACCGCGGCCAGCGGCCGCCGTCGCAACGGCCGGGTTTTCGGAGCCACCGCCCAAGGTCGCGGAGCGGACCACGGTGGTGCAAGACACGAACACGTTGGTGATGTTCGACGCGCTTACCGTGCCCGTGCCGTTGGTCACCGAGCAGTTCTGAACTGCGCTGCTGACGGTGACGGTGTAGCTCGCGCCGCTGCTGAGTGGTCCGGCAAATGTGAAGGCGCCCGGACCCGTGGTCGTGAGGTTGCCCGCCCCATTGATCTGCAGCACGACGTTACCCGCCGACCCTGCGACCGTGCCGCCGACGGTGTAGGTGGGGCTGCTTGAGCCGCCGCCGCCGCCGCCACAGGAGACGATGCCAGCCAGGACGGCCGCTGCGATCAGGCCCTTCAACCCAGTTCGGATATTCATGACGTTCTCCGTTTCATTGACGTGCAGCACCGAGCGATCCCGGCACTGCGGGGTTTTTGGTGGGGACCGCGCAACTCGAATCAGCGCGCCGGATCCACCGCCGCCATTGCGGGAACCCGTGCGTCCCGAGCAGCCGGCGGCAAGCCTGTGTACGCCGTTGGTGTCGGAATGATTCCGTCAAGACCGGTGCATGACCCCGACATCGCATCCGCCGCCAGTGGCGTGCGCTCATGGCCTGCAGCAGCAGGCGCATCATCGGACACCCTGAAAGCGGGTTTCCCCGGGGACGTGGTCCCTTGCGAGCGATCGAACTGATTCGCGATAATTTGCCGACCGATCGGTACAGTAACTCCCAGCTACCCGTTCAAGCGGTGCTGGCCCCATCCGTCGCCCCTTGTGGCGCTCGAAAGTGACTAGTGTCCGACCCCCTCGTTCTTGTTGCCACCCACGGCCCCGTGCGTGTACTCACGCTCAACCGCCCGGCCCAACTCAACAGCTTCACCGCGGCCATGCACGCCGAACTGCTGCCGGCGCTGCAGGCAGCGGCCGATGACGCCGCGGTGCGCGCCGTGGTCGTCACTGGCGCCGGTCGCGGCTTTTGCGCTGGCCAGGACCTGAACGACCCCGCGATGGCACCCGATGCCAGCGGCGCGCCCGACGTCGGCGCGGTGATCGAGCGCCTGTACAAGCCGCTGGCGCTGCGTGTGCGCACGATGCCGGTGCCGATGATCGCTGCCGTCAACGGCGTGGCTGCGGGCGCCGGCGCTAATTTCGCGTTCGGCTGTGACCTGGTGTTGGCAGCGCGCAGCGCCAGCTTCATCCAGGCCTTCTCCAGGATTGGCCTGATCCCCGACTGCGCTGGCACCTGGCTGCTGCCGCGCCTGGTGGGCCGCGCGCGCGCGCTCGGCCTGGCGATGACGGGTGACAAGCTGTCGGCCGACGAGGCACAGCGCATGGGCCTGATCTGGCAGGTCGTCGATGATGCGCTGCTGATCGACAGCGCCCTGGCCCTGGCCAACAAGCTGGCGGCGATGCCGGTCAAGGCGCTGGCCGAGACTCGGCACGCGCTCGACGACGCGATGGCGCTGGATTACAGCGGCGCGCTCGACCTCGAAGCCCGCATGCAGCGCGAGCTTGGCCGCGGCCACGACTTTGCCGAAGGCGTGGCCGCCTTTCTGGCCAAGCGCCCGGCGCAGTTCACGGACCGTTGACGATGGGCCAGCCCGCGCTCAGCGCGCAGCAGGTGGCGCAGGCAGTGACCGCTGCAATGTGGCCGGCCGATCACGCGTCCAGGGCGCTGGGCATGCAGCTGCTGGGTGTCGGCCCGGGCAGCGCGGTGTTGTCGATGCCGGTGCGGCACGACATGCTCAATGGTCACCAGATCTGCCACGGCGGCCTGATCACCACGCTGGCCGATTCGGCCTTCGCATACGCCTGCAACGCCTACAACGAGATGACCGTGGCCTCGGGCTTTGACGTCAACTTCATGGCCAGTGCGCGCCAGGGCGACCTGCTCACCGCCAGCGCAACCGAAGTGGCGCGCACGGGCCGCACCGGCATCTATGACATCGACGTGTGCGACCAGAGCGGCAAGCGCATCGCGACTTTCCGCGGCCGCTCGACCACGCTGACGGGCAAGTTGATCCTGCCCGAACTGCGCAGCACCCGAGGAGACTGACCGTGCCCGTGAAGACCCCCGCCCGCGGCGACCTCGAACCCATCGAGCACGCCAGCCGCGACGAACTGCAGGCCTTGCAGTTGCAGCGGCTGCGCAAGACCTTGCAGCATGCGTATGACAACGTGGCGCACACCAAATCCGCCTTCGACGCCCACGGCGTGCACCCATCGGATTGCCGATCGCTGGCCGACCTGCCGAAGTTCCCGTTCACGACCAAGGCCGACCTGCGCGCCAACTATCCGTTCGGCATGTTCGCGGTGCCGCGCCAGCGGGTGGTTCGTTTGCATGCGTCGTCGGGCACCACCGGCAAGCCGACCGTGGTGGGTTACACCGCAGGCGACATCGATCGTTGGGCCGATCTGGGCGCGCGCTCGATCCGTGCCGCCGGCGGCCGCGCCGGCGACATCGTGCACGTGGCGTATGGCTACGGCCTGTTCACCGGCGGACTGGGCGCGCACTACGCGGCCGAGAGGCTGGGCTGCACCGTGGTCCCGATGGGCGGCGGCCAGACCGAGAAACAGCTGCAGCTGATCGAGGACTTCAAGCCCGACATCATCATGGTCACGCCGAGCTACATGCAGGTGATCGTCGAAGAGTTCCGCAGGCAGGGCAAGGACCCGCGCGAAATGTCGATCAGCGTGGGCATCTTCGGCGCCGAGCCCTGGACCGAAGCCATGCGGCAAGAGATCGAGCAGTCGGCCGCGCTCGACGCGGTCGACATCTACGGCCTGAGCGAGGTGATGGGCCCCGGCGTGGCCAGCGAATGCGTCGAGAGCAAGGACGGCCCGGTGATCTGGGAAGACCATTTCCTGCCCGAGATCATCGACCCCGAGACCGGCGCGGTGCTGCCCGACGGATCGGAAGGCGAACTCGTCTTCACCACCCTGACCAAGGAAGCGCTGCCCGTCATCCGCTACCGCACGCGCGACCTGACACGCCTGCTGCCGCCGACCGCACGGTCGATGCGCCGTATGGGCAGAATAGTCGGCCGCAGCGACGACATGCTGATCATCCGTGGCGTCAACCTGTTCCCGACCCAGGTCGAGGAGATCGTGCTGCAGCAGGGGGTCTTGTCGGGCCAGTACCAGCTGGTGGTCACGCGCGAGGCGCTGCTCGACGCCGTGCGCGTGCGCTGCGAACTGCAGCCCGAGCACCGAAACGCCGACCGCGACGCGATCGGGCGTGAACTGCAGCACCGCATCAAGACCCTGATCGGCGTCAGCACCACGGTCGACGTGGGGCTGCCGGATTCGATCGAACGCACGCTGGTCGGCAAGGCGCGTCGCGTGGTCGACCAACGTCCGAAGTAAGGAGCACTTTGATGTACACCCAGGCGATGGACACCGGCCCGAAGGACGAGCGCAGCGCCGTGCGCTCGGCAGCAGAGGCCGAGCTCGAAGCGCGCTTCGACGCCCGCATCGACGACGGCAGCTTCATCGAAGCCAAGGACTGGATGCCCGAGCATTACCGCAAGACGCTGGTGCGGCAGATCAGCCAGCATGCGCATTCCGAGATCGTCGGCATGCTGCCCGAAGGCAACTGGATCACGCGCGCACCGACCCTCAAGCGCAAGGCGATCCTGCTGGCCAAGGTGCAGGACGAAGGCGGGCACGGCCTGTACCTCTATGCCGCGGCCGAGACACTGGGCACCAGCCGCGACCAGATGATCGACGCGCTGCACAGCGGCCGTGCCAAGTACAGCAGCATCTTCAACTACCCGACCTTGAGCTGGGCCGACATCGGCGTGGTCGGCTGGCTGGTCGACGGCGCTGCGATCATGAACCAAGTGCCGCTCACACGCTGTTCGTACGCGCCCTATGCGCGCGCGATGGTGCGCATCTGCCGCGAAGAAAGCTTCCACCAGCGGCAGGGCTTCGACGCGCTGCTGGTGATGATGCGCGACGGCACCGCGGCGCAGAAGGCAATGGTGCAGGACGCGGTGAACCGCTGGTGGTGGCCCAGTCTGATGATGTTCGGCCCACCCGACAGCGAAAGCCCGAACAGCGCGCAGAGCATGCGCTGGGGCATCAAGCGCATCAGCAACGACGACCTGCGGCAGAAGTTCGTCGACGCCACTGCCGAGCAGGCCAAGGTGCTGGGCGTGACCCCGCCTGACCCCGCTTTGAAGTGGAACGAGGAACGCGGCCACCACGACTTCAGCCCGATCGACTGGAGCGAGTTCTGGCGCGTCGTGGGCGGCCACGGGCCGTGCAACAAGGAGCGCCTGGCCGCCCGCAACAAGGCCTCGGACGACGGCGCCTGGGTGCGCGATGCCGCGATGGCCTACAGCCGCAAGCAAGCAGGCAAGGACAAGACCGCATGAGCGCCGATGTCAGCAACGAGTGGCCCTTGTGGGAGGTCTTCGTGCGCCCCAGGGCCGGGCTGGACCACAAGCATTGCGGCAGCCTGCACGCGAGCGACGCCAAGTTGGCCGTGCAGCTGGCGCGCGAGGTCTACACCCGGCGCCAGGAAGGCACCAGCGTCTGGGTCGTCAGGAGCAGCGACATCACCGCCAGCGACCCCGGCGACAAGGACATGTACTTCGACCCGATGGAAGACAAGGTCTACCGCCATCCGACCTTCTACGAGTTGCCCGGGTCGGTCAACCACATGTGAGCTGGGCCCACCCCCGAGGCGGCCTACGGCCGCCTCCCCCTCGAGGGGGCGACTGCGATGGAGATACCGTCATGAGCGTTGTGGCCGAATCGCTGCAGCTGACGCTGACGCCCCCGGTGCGCTATGTGCTGCGCTGGGCCGACAGCTGCCTGATCCATGCCCAGCGCCTGGCCGAGTGGTGCGGGCATGGCCCGGTGCTGGAAGAAGACATCGCGCTCACCAACATGGCGCTCGACCTGGTCGGCCAGGCGCGTGGCCTGCTCACGCGGGCGGGTCAGCTCGAGGGCCAGGGCCGAAGTGACCCACTGACGGAAGACCAGCTCGCCTTCCTGCGCGAAGAGCGCGACTACTTCAACCTCACGCTGGTCGAGCTGCCGATGCGCCGCAGCAGCGCGCATTCGCCGGGGGGCGACTTTGCAGACACGGTGCTGCGCAACTTCCTGTTCGCGTCGTGGCTCAAGCAGGCC
>JANOJJ010000672.1:0-4256 GCA_031408155.1 Rubrivivax sp. | reverse complement strand
AGTACCCCAGCGTCGAAACGGACATCAGCCCAGCCGGGCCAACGAATGGGGCGGCCACCTCGCAGCCATGGCCAGCGAGGAGATGGACTCGATCCACGTCGTGCCCAACCGCTACCCGCAGGGCGAGTACATGCTGCTGTTCGACCCGCTCGATGGCAGTAGCAACATCGACGTCAACGTGTCGATCGGCACCATCTTCAGCGTGCTGCGCAAGGTCGGCCATGCGCGCGGTGTCAGCGAAGAAGACTTCCTGCAGCCGGGCAGGCACCAGGCGGCGGCCGGCTACTGCGTGTACGGGCCGCAGACCACGCTGGTGCTGACGGTGGGCGACGGAGAGGCGATGTTCAAGCTCAATCGCGAGACGGGCTCCTGGGAGCTGACGCAATGCGAAGTGCGGATCCCCGAGGACACCAAGGAATTCGCCATCAACATGAGCAACCTGCGCCACTGGGCGCCGCCGGTGCGCCGCTACATCGACGAATGCCTGGCCGGCAAGGACGGCCCGCGCGGCAAGGACTTCAACATGCGCTGGGTGGCCAGCATGGTGGCCGACGTGCACCGCATCCTGACGCGCGGCGGCGTCTTCCTCTACCCCTGGGACAAGCGCGAGCCCGACAAGCCCGGCAAGCTGCGCCTGATGTACGAGGCCAACCCGATGGCCTTCCTGGTCGAGCAGGCCGGCGGCATGGCGACCAACGGCAGCCAGCGCATCCTGGAAGTGGTGCCCACCAGGCTGCACGAACGCGTGAGCGTGATCCTGGGTTCGAAGAACGAGGTCGAGCGCGCCACGCGCTACCACCGCGAAGGCGGCTGAGCCAGCGGCCGCATGCCGCCGAGCCGCCCGCCCGCCCCGGTCAGTTCGGTTCGGCCAGCATGCGCACGTCGAGCGCGGCCCCGTGCTCCGACTCGCGACACGGCGTTGCATCGGATTCGGGCGGTTGCCGATCCGCCACGGAGGTGCGATCGCGCCCTTCGCGCTTGGCACGGTAGAGCGCCGCGTCGGCCAGCTGGAACAGTTGTTCGGGTGACTCCGTTGGGTCGGATGCAACGACGCCGAAGCTGGCAGTGAAGGTCGGTATGCTGGAGTGACTGAGCGTTTGCGCCAGACGCTCGCGCACGCGTTCGGTCCAGGCCAGCCCGTCGTCCACGCCCATGCCGGGCAACACGAAGGCGAACTCCTCTCCGCCCCAGCGCGCCGGCAGATCACTGTCGCGTACACAGGCGCGCACCACCTCGGAGAAGATGCGCAGGGCCTCGTCGCCGGCTGAATGGCCGAAGGTGTCGTTCAGGTGCTTGAAGTGATCCAGGTCGCACATCACCAGCGCGAAGGAGTCGCCGCGTCGGGACAGGTCGCGCATGCGCATTTCGATCGTGCGGCGATTGGGCAGCCCGGTCAGCGGATCGGTACTGGCTTGGAGCTGGGTGTGCTCGAACGCGCGAACGGTGCCGATGCGCGAGCCCACCTGCGCCCCCAGGGTGGTGATGCGATCGAATGTCGCCTCACTGATCGGGTGCTCGGCGTCCCCGGTGGCGTGCAACACGCCCAGCGCGCGGCCCATGAAGGTCACGGGCACGCAGACCGCGGACACCTGGCCTGCCGACCGCCCACGCAGTTTGGGGCAGACGTTCAAGGCATCGCTGTGCGGGAAGTTCATCGCGTGGCCGCTGCGCACGGCCACGCAGCCATAGGGCGACTGAACGCTGCAGCCGGGCGCGCCGATGGTCGGATGTTCGGCCACACGCTCGAGGTTGGCATCGCTCGAGTCGGCCACCAGCAGTTCCATCGCATGCAACGACGAGATCTGCCACATCGCGCGCGAGACCGCCTCGAAGGCCTGCGGTTCGGTATCGGCCATGTCCAGGGCCTGGGCCAGCTCGCCGCGAAAGCTGCCGCGGTCGGCCTCTTCGCGCATGTGGTCGATCATCTCCTGCAGGTTGGCTGCCATCTGGTTGATCGACGTCGCCAGTTGGCCGACCTCGTCATGCCCTGGACGGTCACTGCGCCGATTCAGGTTGCCGGCAGCCACGTCGCCCGCCACGTCGCGCAGCGCCGTCAGAGACCTGCGGATCGAACGACCGATCAGGCCGACGCAGGTGACCCCCAGCAGTACGGCGGCCAAGGCCGCAAGCACCAGCACGATGCGCGCGCGGTCGGACGCTTCGTGCGTGCGCCTGTCGGCGGCTTCCATTGCCCGAGCCAGGCTGTCGGTCTGCTGTGCCAGTGCCAACTTGGCGGCAGTGAAGCTGCGCTCGAACTCTGACATTGCCGCCAGCGCGCCGGCACGGTCGACCAGGGCCAGCCGGGGCGATGCGCTCGACCTGGCTCACATAGGCGATGCCGGACTCGCGCGCCACGTTCAGCTGCGCCTGTACCGCGCGCGGCAGCGCCATGCCGGCCAGCGAGCGCAGTTCAGCCCGGAACTCGGCAATGTCCCGGCTCAGGGCAGCCTGCACGTCATTGGCGTTCAAGCCCGGCAACTGACCGGCCAGCAGGGCGCTCAGCACACCGGAGTGCAAGGCGTCGTGCAGCATGTCGGCATTCTGGTTGGCGCGCTGGGCGCGGCCGAGCTGGGCCACACCGTCGGCCGCGTCGAGGTCGGCCGGCAGGATGCGCCAGGCCACCGCGAGCACGGCCAACAGCGACGCCACCAGCAGCAGATTGATGGCTGCCAGCTTCGCGGTGAGGGACAAGCGTGAAAGGTACACGGCCATTTGGAGGTGATCGTCCTGGCAGGTATCGGCTCTTTGATCAGCAAGTTGAAGCCTGGAGTCTGCACCGGCGTCGCGCCAGCGACAACACCTCACGCGGACCGGCCAGACAATGCGCCGCATGGGCACCCTGTTCCTCGTCCGACACGGCCAGGCCTCGTTCGGCGCCGCCGACTATGACCAGCTGAGTGAGCTCGGCGAGCGTCAATGCCGGCGGCTGGGGGAGTACTTTGGCCTGCGCGGCCGGCGCTTCCAGGCAGTGTTGCGCGGGTCGCTCAAGCGCCACGAACAGTCGGTGGCGGCGCTGCTGCAGGGCCTGGGAGACGCGCCGCCGGCTGCTGTCCACCCCGGGCTCGATGAGTACGACAGCGGCGCGCTGGTGCGCGCTGTCCACGCCGGACCGATGCCGCAGGCCGCTGCGGCTGACGCCTATCGCCAGCACATGCGGTTGTTGCGCCAGGGTCTTGCAGCCTGGATGGACGGCAGCACGTGCCCCGAGGGCATGCCCAGCCACGCAGACTTCGTCGCCGGCATCGTGGCCGTGCTCGACCACGTGCGCAGCAGCTACGACGCTGACGTGCTGATGATGTCGAGCGGAGGCCCGATCTCCAACGCCGTGGGCCATGTCCTGGGCGTGAGCGCCGGAGTCGTGATCGAGTTGAACATGCGCCTGCGCAACACCGCGGTCACCGAGTTCAGCTTCAACCCCAAGCGCCACGTGTTGCACAGTTTCAACCACCTGCCCCACCTCGACAGCGCCGAGTTCGACCGCTGGCAAACGTTCTCCTGAAGTTGAACCCGCGACCTGCCAAGCTATACTTTCTGGCTCAGCCCGGCCGCTTGTGTATCGCGTCCGGGCGCGGCCGGTGTAGCTCAGTTGGTAGAGCAGCGCATTCGTAATGCGAAGGTCGGGAGTTCGACTCTCTTCACCGGCACCAAGGAATGACGGGGGTTTGCAGGGTAGTGGCTGCTAACCCCTTCGTCTTTCTGGCCCTCGTCAGGCACCCATACCTGCGCTGTACCGCCAGCGGGGCAAAGATTTCGGCCCCTTCGGGTCCCTCGGTGGTGGGTCGCCCCGCGTACCAATGAAGGCGTAAGGTGGCGTAGTGTCCGACACCCACTTCTCCCCCCTGGCTCACCGAGCGACGGCCATGTTGGCATTGCCGCAACTACCTGGGCCTCCTGTTCGGCGGTTCGGCCGCATCGTGCAGGCTGGTCAACGGTCCACGGGTCCGCTCGATGCCTCAGGACGGATGCGCCAGCAGTGAACGCGAGCCGAGTGCAGATGACGAACCGGATTGCATGTGGCCCGGTCGGCGGCAGCGCCTAATGTCGAGCCCTGACGGGCGAAGGAAGCGCCCTCAGTCGCGGTGTCGGTCTGCTGGGCGCCATAGCCTGCTCGCGCAGGCTGATTTCGCGGGCGACAGGGCGCCAGTCGCGGTGATCATCTGTACAGCCCTTTGGCGCTCACAGAAAGTGACCCAGCGTTGCTCACCAAAATTGACCCAGCACCGGTCGGTAGTTTTGTAACTGCCGGGATGGTTGTC
>JANOJJ010000616.1:0-4043 GCA_031408155.1 Rubrivivax sp. | reverse complement strand
TTGACCATCCCGGCCTTCATGCCCAACGCGCCGGCGTCACATGTCGCGATCCGACACCGCGTCAAGGGGCCGGTGCTGACCTATTCGGTGGCCTGCGCCTCGTCGGCCGTGGCCATCGGTGAAGCGATGCGCGCGGTACAGCGTGGCGACGTCGACTTGGCGATCGCCGGCGGCAGCGAAGCGCTGATCGTGCCCGGCGTCGTCGCCGCCTGGCAGGCGATGCAGACGCTGGCCGGCTTTGCGCCCGGCGAAGCCAGCCGCGCATGCCGACCCTTCGCCGCCGACCGCACGGGCTTCGTGCTCGGCGAAGGTGCGGCTTTCCTGATCCTCGAGTCCGAAGCCCATGCCCGTGCTCGCGGTGCGCGCTGCTATGCCCGCCTGCTGGGTTACGGCCTGAGCAGCGACGCCACCCACCTGACCAAGCCCGATGCGGCCGGCCAGTCGCGCGCGCTGCGCTCGGCACTGCGCGAAGCCGGGCTGGCGCCGGCCGACGTGGGCTATTGCAATGCCCATGGCACGGCGACGCGGATCGGCGACCTGGTCGAATACGAGGCTCTGGCCCAGGTCTGGGGAGCCGCGCTGCCGAGCCTGAAGGTCAGTTCCACCAAGGCCCTGCACGGCCACCTGCTGGGTGCAGCCGGGGCGCTCGAGGCCGCCATCACCGTGCTGGCGCTGCAGCAGCGCCAGCTGCCGCCGAACCTGCATGGCCGCACGGTCGAGCCCGCCTGCAGCTTGAATCTGGTGGCTGCAGCAGACACCGCCGCGCCGACGCTCGAGGCCGCCGTCAGCAGTTCCTTCGCCTTCGGCGGCACCAACGCCGTGCTGGCCTTTTGCCGCGCCTGACCCAGTGGGCACGAAGGGGGCGGTCGATAGAATCGATCGATGGCCTCCCCTCCGAAAGACGATCCCAAGCCGAGCAACTTCCTGCGCACGATCATCGAGCGCGATCTGCAGGCTGGCCACTATCAAAGCCGGTCCTGGGGTGGCAGTCCGGGTGACGCCGCCCACCACGCTGCCGGCGGCCCGGACCCGGCGAAGATCCGCACTCGATTCCCGCCCGAGCCCAACGGCTACTTGCACGTGGGGCATGCCAAGAGCATCTGCCTGAACTTCGGTTTCGCCGCGGACTACGACGGCATCTGCCACTTGCGCTTCGACGACACCAACCCCGAGAAGGAAGAGCAGGAATACGTCGACGCCATCGTCGAGATGGTGCGCTGGCTGGGCTTCGACTGGAACGTGGGCGGCACCAGCCACCTGTACTTCGCGAGCAACTACTTCGACTTCATGGCCCGCGCCGCAGAGGCGTTGATCGGCGCCGGGCTGGCCTACGTCGACGAGCAGACGGTCGACGAGATGCGCCTGCATCGCGGCGACTTCAGCGCGCCCGGTACCGACAGCCCGTTTCGCAGCCGCACGCGCGCAGAGAACCTGGCGCGCTTTCGCGAGATGCGCGCCGGACAGCACCCCGACGGCGCGATGGTGCTGCGCGCCCGCGTCGACATGGCCAGCCCGAACATCAACCTGCGCGACCCGGCGATCTACCGCATCAAGCACGCGCACCATCACAACACGGGCGACGCCTGGTGCATCTACCCGATGTACGCCTATGCACACCCGATCGAGGACGCGCTCGAGCGCATCACGCACAGCTTTTGCACGCTGGAGTTCGAAGACCAGCGCCCGTGGTACGACTGGCTGCTCGAGCGTCTGGTCGAACTCGGCCTGCTGAGCCACCCGTTGCCCAAACAGGTTGAGTTCGGGCGGCTCAACCTGACCAGCGTGATGACCAGCAAGCGCAAGCTCAAGAGCATGGTCGACGAAGGCATCGTCAGCGGCTGGGACGACCCACGCATGCCCACGCTGGCCGGCATGCGCCGCCGCGGCTACACGCCCGAGAGCATCCGCAAGATGGCTGCCGACACCGGCGCCAGCAAGACCAACATCTGGATCGACTACAGCGTGCTCGACATCGCGCTGCGCGACGACCAGGAAGGCAAGGCGGCACGCGCGATGGCGGTGCTCGACCCGCTGCCGCTCAAGCTGCTGAACTGGGCCGAGGTCTTCGGCTCGGCCGCGCACCGCGAGCCCTGCCAGGCGCCGGCGCACCCGCAGCGTCCCGAGCTCGGAACGCGGTGGTTCGAACTCGGGCCCGAGGTCTGGATCGAACGCGACGACTTTGCCGAACGGCCCGAGAAGGGTTTCTTTCGCCTCTTCCCTGGCAACACGGTGCGTCTGAAGTACGGCATGGTGGTCGAGTGCAGCGGCTGCGAGAAAGACGCCGCCGGCCAGATCACGGCGGTGCTGGCGCGTGTGCTGCCCGATACCAAGAGCGGCACGCCGGGCGCCGCTGCGGTCAAGGTCAAGGGCGCCATCACCTGGGTTGCCAGGCACGACGCCGTGGCGGCCGAAGTGCGCTTGTTCGAACGCCTGTTCGCCACCGATCAACCCGAAGAAGGCGGCCGCGACTTCCGCCACAACCTCAACCCGAACAGCAAGCAGGTCGTCACGGCGCGGGTCGAACCATCGCTGGCCGCGGTGGCTGCCGGCACCCGGCTGCAGTTCGAGCGCCACGGCTACTTCGTGGCCGACCGCCACGACCATGCGGCCGGGCAGCCGGTGTTCAACCGCATCACCGGACTGAAGGACTCGCGTCCACGCTGACAGGCCGAGTCAGGTCTTGACCAGCAGGCCCACCGCGCGCGCCGTGGCAAGCAGGCCGTTGGCGAACTGCGCGTAGCCGCGTGCATTGGCATGGATGCTGTCGGAACGCTGGCCTTCGTCGGCCAGCACCTCCGACCAGCCTTGCCGATGCAGCGGCAGCTTCATCGACTCGGCAATCTCGCCGTACAGCGGGTGATCGGTCAACGACCGCGTGAAGGCCGCCGTCAGGCTCGGCCGCGGCAGCGCGATCAACAGCACCTGCGCGCCGGCGGCGCGGACCTGCTCGCACGTGCGGCGCACGTTGCTGCGGGTGTCGTTTTCGGGCAAACGGCGCAGGAAGTCGTTGCCGCCGACGCCCAGCAGCACGAGCGCCGGGACATGCTCCTGCAGCAGCGCCGGCAGCCGCTCGAGCGCTTGCGCCGACGTGTCACCGGGCACGCCGGCATTGACGACACGCCAGCCGCTGAGGGCGGCCAGGACGGCGGGGTAGGCGGTCTCGGGCGTGGCGCCGGTGCCATAGGTCAGCGAGTCACCCAGCGCCAACACGGTGGCGCCGGCCGGCACCGGGTCGGCCCGGATCCTGCTGTGGCGGCTGCAGCCGGCGACGCAACCGAGGCCGCCCAACACCGCCAACGCCTGCCAGACCAGTCGTCGATGCCGTTCCATCGCGGCAGTGTACGAGGCGGTCGGCGGCACAAGGCCCGCCCGCCGGTGCAGGAACTTTCATCCGGTACGCTGGGTCTCTTCACTTCAGCACACGCCCTGGGAGACTGCCATGCGCCGATCCGCCATCTGCATGAGCCTGCTTGCCGCCGCGACCGGCGCTGCGCTCGCCGCCGGCCAGGTCGAGGTGACCTTCAAGCCGCTGGATGAACTGAGCGACGCCGGCCGCGGCAGCTTCGACGGCGAACGCAACCTGCAGGCCCTGGCGGCGCACTTCAAGGCGCTGGCGCCGCGCCTGCCCGACGGCCAGTTGCTGAAGGTCGAGGTGCTGGACCTGAACCTGGCCGGCGAGATGAAGCCGCTGCGACGCGGCGCCGAGGTGCGCGTGCTGAAGGGCTCGGTCGACTGGCCGTCGATGTCGCTGCGCTGGTCGCTCAACGCCGACGGCCGACCGATCAAGAGCGCCGACGAGCGTGTCAGCGACATGGCCTACCTGATGCACCCGATTCGCGGCGGCAACGACGGCCCGCTCACCTACGAGGGTCGGATGATCGATCGCTGGTTCGGCGAGCGCTTCGGCAGCAACTCCTCGGCCGCGCGCTGAGATCTGCCGGGCCACATCAACCCTCGCGCCGCCTACACGAGCGACGCGCGCACGCCGCCGCGGTCGAGTTGCAGCCGTTGCAGCCCGGCGAGCATAATGCCGACGTAGACGC